>CAXTYP010000001.1:0-30409 GCA_964248435.1 uncultured Acidobacteriaceae bacterium
CGGGTTTGGAGCGGGCTACCTGGCGTGTTTGATCGCGAAGCGTCGCGCGCCAAAGTAAGGGCTGGAGGTTGGTGAAGGGCGCTCGCTGGTTGGTGAGCGCCCTTTACGTTTAGCAATTACTATTTATGACGATTTAGAAGTTGAACTTAGCGGCAAGCTGCACCTGGCGAGGGCCGTTGGCCGTGCCGGTGATCTTGCCGAAGTTCGAGCCGTCCTGCTCGCCGGTGTCTGGTGCGCCGAGCTGCACGTGATTCAAAGCGTTAAAGGCCTCCAAGCGAAGCTGCAGGTTGTAATGTTTATCGGCACCGAAGTAGTTATTCTTAATCGCCGAAAGATCGGCGCTGACAAGCTGCGGTGTGCGGACGTTGCCGAGTGTCCGCGGAGCGTTTCCGAAGGTGTACTGGGCCGGCAGCGAGAACACCGAAGTGTTAAACCATTCGTTGCGATTCGGATGGTTTAGCTTGGCGTTGAAGTTCGACATATTTGGCCGTTGACCCTCCGTGAACAAGTAAGTCGTGTCGCCCACGCCACCTACAACGATGGGCGTGCCGCTGATGTAGTTAACAATGCCCGAGGTTTGAAAGCCACCCAGCAGCGTCGCCACGATTCCGTGAGTGCTGCCCAAATACCGGCGGCCCGGTCCGAACGGCAGCTCGTAGCTGTAGCTGGTGACCAGGTCACGCGAGATATCCTGCGGTGAAACCGAGTACTCGCCTTGCGGGTTGTACTGGTTGGTATAGGTGGAGCTGGTCGGCCCCAGGAAGGTAACCGCTGAAGCCGAGTTATCAAACAGCTTGGCCCCTGTAAAGGCGACCAACAGCGTCAAGCCCTGGGCGAAGCGTTTGTCCAGCCGCACGGTGACGGCGTTGTAGTTGGAATAGGCCGAGTCCTTGCGGTACTCCGAAACGCTGGTGTACTGCGGATAGGGCCGCAGTAACTGGTTCCTTTGCACCATTGGCTGCGACAGGGAGGAGTTCGGCGTTTTAATGATGCCGTAGAAAGGATTCGGAACTTGATCCTTGAGCGCACTGCCGAGCGAAAGGTAACTCGGATTGACCTGGTCTTCAGGGGTACCCGGGTCGCCGTCGACCAGGAACTTGCCCTGGTTGAACAGCCAGCCGACCTCGAGCACGGTCTGCCCGGGCAGGGTACGCTGCACCGTCAGGTTCGCCTGCTCGGAGTAAGGTGTGCGGGAGTTTGACTGCGTCAGGTAGTCGGCCGAAATGCCCGAGCCCAGGTTGGTGCCGGGGCCGCCGTTGGCCCCGGCAGGGATCTGCACACCTTGCGGAAAGGGGTTGTCGAGCGTGGTAGCGATGGTTTGCTGGCTGTCAAAGGAGAACGAAGGGCTGGTGTAGGTGCTGAAGCCGTCGGTGCCCGCGCCGCCGTCGGCACCGGCCGGCTGCATGGCCGATGGGGCATACACAAGGCCGAAGCCGGCACGCACGGCCCAGTTCTGGTCCGGGCTCCAGATCACCCCGATGCGCGGCCCGAAGTCGAGCTTATGCATGTTGACCTGCTGCCGCCCGAACTGGCCGGTGGAACTGCCGACAAAGTGCTCCGCGCCATGAAGGTTGCCGAGCGCCGGGTAAGCCGGGTTAGCGGCCACCAGCGCGTTGATGGGAGACGTATCACCCGGGCTGAAGTAAGAAAGTTGGTTGTGCCGGTCGGTCCGCGGCTGGTCAGCGTCCCAGCGCAGGCCGTAGCTCAGGGTCAGGTGGTTGGTCGCGCGCCAGGTATCTTCCGCGTACAGGGCGTAGTAGGCGCCGGCGGTCGCGAGTGAAGGGGCGATGGTGTAGCCGCCATAGTCCGGCAGACCCAGCAGCAGGGAGGCAAACGGGTTGCCGCCGGCCAGGTTGGTGCCGCCACTTGAAGCATCGCCCGCAACGTTTTGCGTCCAGTCCTGCGAAAAGGCGAACTGCCCGGATGGGTAGCCGTACTGAAAGAAATTCAGGAAGATCTTGCGGAATTCGCCGCCGAACTTCATGTCGTGCGAGCCTTTTACCTTGTCGAAATCGGCGAGCAGGTCATGGACCGTGGGGTTTTCCTGGTAATCCACGTAGCCGCCGGAGCCGAAGCTGCTGTAGCCGTTGCCGATTGAATAGCTGGGAAAGACCTGCGCATTGGACGTGGCGGCAAGCGAGGCCGGCAGGCCTACCTGCGAGATATTGAAAGCTCCGCCGAGCGGAATGCGCCGGTACTGCGAGCGGCTGAGCCCGTACCGGACGTCAAAAAGCAGGGTCGGGCTAAGGGTGAAGGTGTTGTCGTAGGCCAGGCTGTAGGAGCCCGTGGTGTAGGGGCCGCTGTAGCCCTGGGAGGCCACGCCACCATTGCCCGGGTAATCCTCAAACGGCGTCCCGTTTTCCGCGAAATGCGAAAAGCGTACAAAGGTTTTCCACGCCGGTGTCCAGTTGTGGTCCACACGAATGTCGAAGTGATAGTAGTTCGTGGTCGGCGCACCCGTGACCACGTAGTTGTTAGTGAGGGAGGTGCCATTCGTATTGGGTAGCGGCTGGTACTTGAGCGCCAACGAGCCGGCATTGTCCAACTGCGGAATGATATTGCCGGGAAACGGATCGCGGATGAAGCCCTGCGTTGGGACGCCGCTGCTGTTGATATAGGTCCCGAGATGACCGGAGCGCGGATTGAATAGCTGGACAGGAGCGGGTTTGCCGTTGCTGTCTGTGAGTGTCAGCAGCTGGCTGAAGTCGCCCGTGCGCTCCGCTGCCGTTGCGACACTGTCGGTTTCCGTGGCGGAGTCAACCTCGCGCGAAATCTCCGCGGCGACAAAGAAGAAGGTTCGGTCCTTGATAAGTGCGCCGCCCAGGGTGCCGCCGGCCTGGTTGCGCGAGAGCGGCGCGATGGGCGAGTTATGCGCGGCGAAGTAATCGCGCGCGTCAAACACCGAGTTCCGGTTGAACTCAAACAGCGAGCCATGGAATGCATTAGTGCCGGTGCGGGTCGCGAGGTTGATGACGCCGCCTGAAAAGCGGCCGTATTCCGCAGGCAGCACGCTGGTTTGCACGTTGAACTCGGCGACCGAGTCAACGATGGGCGTATACGCGCCGGAACCGTTGCCGACGTTATTTTCAGGCAGGATGTTGGTGATGCCGTCGAGCTCTTCTTCGCTGTTGGCGTTGCGCGAGCCAGCGATATGTGGCGTGGACGAGCTGCCCGGGCCGGTACCGACATTGTTGACGCCCGGGACCAGGGTGGCGAGATCGAAGGGATCGCGGCCGTTGAGCGGCATGTCAAGGATGCGCTTGCCGGTAATGACCTGGCCGGTGGTGGCGTCGGAGGTTTCAAGGGCCGGCGTGGTGGCTTGCACGGTGACGCTGGCGCTGTCGCTGCCGACGGCCAGGTTGAAGTCGGCGGGGTGAGTCTGGGCGACATCGACGGTGACGTCGTTCTGGAGGGCAGAGGTGAAGCCGGGGGCGACGACCTTGACCTGGTACTGGCCTGGATTGAGGTTGCCCTGAACGTAGCGGCCGGCGCTGTCGGTTTTGATGGTCTGCGACACATTGGTCGCAGTGTTGGTCACGGTCACCACGGCATTCGGAACAGACGCGCCGCTGCTGTCGAGGATGGTGCCGGCGATGGTGCCGGTAGGGGCCTGGCCATATGCATACAGGACGCCGGTGGCGAGAAGGCCGCCCGAAAGGAGCAACGAGCGGAACAAAGTTTGCTTCACAGACATTTAGGCCTCACAAGGGTTCCGGACTGTCGATCCACACACCGGCGATTGCATTCCCGGGTTTGGTACCGTTCCCATTTGGGCGCGGTGACGTTACCAACAATCCGCAGGAAGTATGGTGGTAGGGGTTCACGATTGTCAACCAAATGCGGACGAGCTTTATGGAGACTTCGGGATGCACGTCCTGCCGCAAGGCACACCGGGCCGGACAGGCATGCCGGGACGGTTCCACGCGGAACGTTCATGCTCCTGAGCGCGGCGCGCTTAAGGGTACTTGGCTGGGCTTTGCTTGTGCCCGGGCTGGCTGGCGCGCAGGCCCCGCCCTCGCCGGCGGTGGTGGTGTTTTCACAGCCTGGCTTCCCGACCCTTGAAAGCGAGCCTGTGCCGCAGGCGACGCTTCGGCGTGCGCTGGGCGGGGAGGCAGTGTTTGCCGGGGTGGGGGCGCTAAGAGCGGGCGGGGTGCTGCACGGTGCCTCGTTGCTGGTGCTGCCGTACGGCTCAGCGTTCCCCGCGGACGCCTGGCCAGCGATTGAAGGCTACCTGAACGGGGGCGGCAACCTGCTGCTGGTTGGCGGCGAACCCTTGCGCGTGCCCGTGGGTGGCGATCACCCTGGATCGTTTGCCGCCGAGGCACCAGGCAGCCGCTATAGCCGGGCGCTGGACTACCGGCACAGCTACCCGGTGCCGCTGGGCGAGGGGCCGCGTCACTTCGCCTGGCGTGAGGGATACACCTTTTTACCGAAGGTCGAAGTACGGGTCCGGCAAGTGTTTGCGCAGGAAGGCCGGCTGAACGGGTTGGGTTATCTCGAAAGCCCGGATGGTACAAAACTGGCCGCGCCCGTGATCGTGAGCGACCATCTCCGGAGCGAGCATGGCGGGCGGATCGTGGCGCTGCCATTCACGCCGGAGCCGGGTTATTGGGAGTCGCCGGATGGGGTGGCGCTGCTCGGCGCGGCGGCGGGGTATGCACGCGCGGGGGCCACGGCGTTTTCAATCGAAGCCCAATATTCGACCGTGCGGCCCGGCGAGCGGCCGGAGCTGACAGCGCACTTGCGCGGAGCAGGCCACCCGGCCGGCAAGGTGCAGGTGGAGCTGCTGGGACCGGACGGAACGAGTGTGGACAAGGCAACCCTTGCGCTCGGCGGCGCGGAGCCGGACGCACCACTGCCATTCCGCAAGCCGCTGCCGCCCGGCGTGTACATCGTGCGGGCGACCTGGACTCGTGAAGGGCAGGCCGTGCCGGGGGAGTTTGCCGAGAACGGCTTTGTGGTTGAGGACTTGAGTGCGCTCGCGGCAGGGCCGGCGCTTGCGGTGCGGGGGGACTTCCTGCAGCTGGGGGGCAAGCCGTTTTTGCCGGTAGGCACGAACTACTTCACTACGGAAGAGAACGGCTGGGACTTTGGAGGGCCGCGCAATGCCGCCGTGTGGGAGCGCGACTTCGCGGACATGGAGCGGCACGGGGTCAACTTTGTCCGCACCGGGGTGTGGACGGCGCCGGGCAAGTTGATTGATCCGGTGACCGGCGGGGCGAATGAGCGTTTTCTGCGCAACCTGGAGGCTTACCTGGCGGCGGCGCAGCGCCACCACATTGCCGTGAATTTTACCTGCTTCGCATTTTCGCCCCACATGGGCGAGGTTCGAGCTGGCGGGCAGCCGGGCGAGCAGGCCCCGCTGCTGCCGAACCCGTACCTCGACCCGGCCGAGGTCCGGGCGGAGCAAGGGTATGTGCGCTCGGTGGCGGAGCGGTTCGG
Organism: uncultured Acidobacteriaceae bacterium; assembly: GCA_964248435.1. Taxonomy (GTDB): domain Bacteria; phylum Acidobacteriota; class Terriglobia; order Terriglobales; family Acidobacteriaceae; genus EB88. The sequence goes on from CAXTYP010000001.1 coordinate 5,443, forward strand.
ACGGGTGCCTTTTCTTTCCTATGACCTGATCAACGAGCCATCGTTTTCAAACCCGGGCGTGATCTTTCACGGCAATGTGCCGAATGGCGATGCGGCGGAGCTCGGTGCTTGGCAGGGCTGGCTCCGCAAGCATTACGGCTCGCTCGAAGCATTGGCCGAAACGTGGGAGGTGCGGCCGGGGCAGTTGGGCAGCTGGGACGCAATTGCGCTGCCGAAGGGGGAGGATCTGAGCTATAGCCGCTCCGGCAACACGGCCGAGGTGCGGGCGGTCGACTACAACCTATTCGCGCAGGATGCCTTTGGGGACTGGGTGCGCGGCATGGTGGGAACCATTCGCGCGACGGGGAGCACGCAGTTGGTAAACGTGGGGCAGGATGAAGGCGGGGTGACGGACCGGCTGCTGAACCAGTTCTGTGCGGCAGGGCAGGCCGGAACCGGCGTGGCGTTTACGACAAATCACACCTACTGGCAGGACGGGGCGCTGCTGTGGGATTCGGTTGCGGCCAAGCGGCCGGGGATGCCGAACATCACCGGTGAAACAGGCTACCAGCCAGCCTGGAACCCGGACGGCAGCTGGCGCTATGACGAGCTGACGGGCACGGCGGTGGAAGAACGCAAGTGGGCGCTTGGCTTCGCCGCCGGGTCGTCCGGTGCGTTGCAGTGGGACTGGGCGCGAGAACCCGACTTCGGCATGGAGCGTTCGGATGGCTCGGCCAAGGTATGGGAGGCGATGATGCGCGAGCTGGGCCGGTTTGCCACGGCTGCCGCCCCCTATGCCACCGGGCTGATGCTGCCGGAAGTCGCGGTGGTGCTGCCGCAGTCGCTCGGGCTTTCCGTGCTGAAAAGTGAAGCGCTGGAAGCGCAGCAGACTGCCGTGCGCGTGCTGTACTACAGCAACCGCGTAGAAGCCTATGCGGTCGGCGAGTACCAGACCGCCACGCTGGGAACGCCGAAGCTGATCGTGCTGCCCTCCGTCTACGGGCTGGCCGAAGGAGCCTGGACCGATATCGAGGCGCGGGTGCGTGCCGGGGCGGTGCTGCTGGTGTCGGGCCCGTTCAGCGCCGATGCACATCTCCAGGGGAACAACCAGCCCGGCGACCGGGCGAGCCGGCTGGGGCTGCCGTATCGCCTCGCGCCGCTGCAGACGCGGGATGAGCAGCTGCGGACGCCCTTTGGGGAGTTTCCGCTTGCTTATGGCGGGTCAAAAACAACGACGCTGGACCGGGCGGTGTTGCCGGATGGCGGGAGCTGGGCGGAGCGGCCGCTGGGCAAGGGCACGGTGCTGTTTTCGGCCTTGCCGCTGGAGCTGAACGACCAGTTGCCGTCCGTCGCTGCCGTGTATGCCTATGCGCTGCGGCGGGCCGGGGTTCAGCACACTTACACGACGGAGGTGATCCAACCGGGCATCCTGATATGCCCTACCCGGCTGCCGCATGCAACCTTATATGTGCTTACGTCAGAAGCGGAAACCATGCCGGTGGCTTTTACCGACGGGCGCAGCGGCAGGCGCTTCGCGGCAACGCTGGAGGCTGGACGGGCGGCGTTGCTGCTGGTCGGGGAGCGAGGGGACGTACTCGCCAGCTACGGCTGGCACGGGCGGTAGTCGCCGAGTGCTGTTCCAAGTGGCGTTTGCGACTGGAAGGGCCGCTTCCCTTGTTGCGCATCTCACCTGCAGTTCAGCACTGCTTGTGTTTACGGCCCGCTGCGGAGTCAGTGGTATGCGCCGGGTTAAGCTTCGAACACGGCCGGGGCTCACATGGGCGGGAAACACGCGGTGTGGATATTTTGTGAGCCGAGCCAGCTATGCTGTTCAAGAGAGTTCGCTGTGCGACTCAGGGGAAGGTGACTTTGAGCTCGACTGTGACGCCCATAACCGCCGACCCCGTTTTTGATCGCTGTTGGTGGATCTATTCCTTGTGTCGGGAGCGCCTCTTTGCCGACCATACAGAAGTTATCGCGAATGCACTTGGACCCCTTCTCCGCTCCAAACCCCACATACAACTGCTCGAGGTAGGCTGCGGCCCGGGTTTTTATGCCCGCGGGCTGGCTGCGCGTTTTCCGGGGATGCAGGTGCTTGGGGTCGATACCTCGGAGCGGCTGCTTTCGCACGCACGGCTGCAGGCGCACCGGGCCCACCTGAGCAACTGCCGCTTTAAGCGCGCCGACGCGCGCACCCTGCCCGACAGCACCGAGCCGGCCGACGCAGCGATCGCTTCGCGGCTTTTTCTTGTGGTGCCGGAGCCGGAGCGGGTGGTGCGCGCCATCTATGAAACGCTGCGGCCGGGCGGGGTGTTCTTTATAGCCGAGCCGACTTCGCCGTTGCGCACCAGCCTGCCCATGCATGCCATGCGCCTGTTTGCGAGGCTGACGGGCCAGCCTCGGGAGCAGAGCCCCGGGCGCTGCAAGGTACTGAGCCATGGAGCTTTCCAGGTTCTGGTCGGCGGGCAGCCCTGGAGCCGCGTGCGGCAGTGGCAGGACCGCCGCTACCAGTACGCACTGTGCGAGAAGGGCGCGTGAGCCACCCGTTTCGCGTGCTTGACCCCGGCGTGCGCAGCGGCGAGTGGGCCGGCCGTTGCGCGCTGACCGTGATGGCGAAGGCGCCGGTGCCCGGCAAGGTCAAGACTCGCCTGAGCCCCCCGCTGACCCCGGCTGAGGCTGCGGGGCTGAACGCGGCGTTTCTTCGCGATACACTGGCAAACCTGCAGGCGGCCACGCGAAGCTGCGCGGCCGAGTGTGTTGTGAGCTATACGCCCGTTGGGCAGGAAGCGGCGTTCCATGGCATTTTGCCGGATGAGACCCTGCTTCTGCCGCAGCGAGGCGACGGCTTCGGCGAGCGGCTGCTGCTGACGGCGCGCGACCTGCTGGCCTGCGGTTTCGGGTCCGTGTGCCTGATCGACTCCGACAGCCCGACCGTGCCGACGGGCGAGTTTGTGCGCGCTGTGGGGGTTCTTGCGCGGGCGCCGTCCGGCGTGGTCCTGGGCCGGTCTGACGACGGCGGCTATTACCTGCTGGGACTGACGGGGGCCCACGCGCGCTTGTTTGAGGAGATCAGCTGGAGCACGGAGCTGGTCGGACAGCAAACGGCGGAGCGGGCCGGGGAACTGGGACTCGCGGTGACAGAGCTGCGCCGCTGGTACGACGTGGACGACGCGGGGTCGCTCCTGCGGCTGCGAGGGGAGCTGCGCACGGGTGGCGACGGCTACCCGGCACCGCAGACACGAGCTTTTTTGCAGGCACTTGATGGGCAGGCTGCCCAGGCGTTTTCAGCACAGGGTCACGTATGAACGCACGGCCATGGGCGAGGCAAGCGCCGGCATGGCTCACCAATCTCGGCCTGGTCCTGTTCGGGCTCCTTTACGTCGAGCTGACCAGCACAGGGACGCAGGAGTTTCATCGCTACATCCACGGCTATGGCGCAGGTATCTTTGGGCAGCTGGTGCTGTACCTGGGCGCGTTTGCGCTGATCGACCGCTCGAAGACGGATCGCTGGACGCTGCCCGTGATCTTCGCGGTCGCGCTGTGTGCGCGGGCGATCGCGGTGGCGGCAGACCCGTTTCTGTCGTCGGACGTGTACCGCTATGTGTGGGACGGCATGGTGCAAGGGGCCGGCATCAACCCGTACCGGTATGTACCGGCGGACCCGCACCTCGACTTTTTACGCGACAGCAGTATCTATCCCTTTATCAACCGCCGCGATTACGCACACACCATTTATCCGCCGGCGGCGCAGTTCCTGTTCCTGGTGATTGCTCACCTGCAACGCAGCATAGTTTTTATGAAGCTGGCCATGGTGGGGTTTGAGGCCGTGACATGCGCCGTGCTGATGCGCTCGTTACACCTGCTGGGGCAGCCGCGCGAGCGGGTGCTGTTGTATGCCTGGCACCCGGTGTGCCTTTGGGAGATCGGCAGCAGCGGCCACATGGACGCCATGGCGGTGACGGCGATTGCGATTGCAACTCTGGCCTCCTTGCAAGACAAGCCACTGCGCGCGACCGGCTGGATGTCCGCGGCCACGCTGCTGAAGCTGTACCCCCTGGCGCTGCTGCCGGCCCTGACCCGCCGGCGCGCGGTCGCGCCGCTCTGCCTGCTCGCGGCCATCGTAGTCGCGGCGTACCTGCCGTACCTGTCGGTGGGGCGGGGCGTGTTCGGGTTCCTGGGAGGGTATGTCAAGGAAGAAGGGATTGAAAGCGGCGCGCGCTTTTTTCCCGTGGCCTGGGCCGAGCGCGTGCTGCATCTCCACGTGTCGCCGGGTTTTTACATGGCGGGCTGCGCGGTGGGGCTCGTTGGGCTGGCATGGTGGGCGTTTCGGCGGGGAGCGCAGGGAGCGGCCTGCGTCAGCTCGGCGCTGCTGCTGGCTACCGCGCTGAACCTGTGTTTCTCGCCCCATTACCCGTGGTACTTTTTGTGGCTCGTGCCGTTTTTGACACTGTGGCCTTGGCGGCCGGCGTTTTATCTTGTGCTTGCCATCACTTACCTCCTATCAACCCGCTTCGGCATGCCGGGAGAGCCGCTGTACCAGATGAACGTGCGCCTGTACGGCGGCTTTTTTTTGCTGCTCGGCCTTGATTTTTTCAGGTTTGACCTGCTCACCCGTATACGCTTGCGCCGTAGCATGAGAAGCACACCCTGCATTACCCAACCTGCGCTGCCCCTTGCCGAATCGAGGCCCCAATGAGCACCCTGCCCGCCGCCCACCCTGTGCCGATGCGCCGTTATTTTGAGAAATCCGAGTCCGAGCTGTCCGTTCTTGTGGAGCACGAGCCGGTCTGCCTGTATCTCGAAGTGACCAACCGCTGCAACCTGCTGTGCACCACCTGCCCGCGCACGTATGAGCAGCTGGAGCCCGAGGCCGACATGAGCTGGGACCTGTTCACGTCCATCGTGGACCAGATGCCCAACATCAAGCGCGTGGTGCTGCACGGCGTGGGCGAGCCCATGCTGGTCAAATACCTGCCGGAGATGGTGCGGTACCTGAAGCAACGCGGCGTTTACGTGTTGTTCAACACCAACGGCACCCTGCTGACCGAGCGCAATGGACAGGCGCTGATGGACGCAGGCCTGGACGAGCTGCGGGTATCGCTCGATGCGGCGGACGCGGGCGTGTTTCAGATGGTGCGCGGCCGGGATATGTTCGATCGCATTGTCGAGAATGTGCGCCGGTTTCGCGCGATGCAGGCGGAAGGGGGGCGCGAGCTGCCGAGGGTCTCGCTGTGGCTCACGGGTCTGCGCGAAACACTCGACCAGCTTGAGAACTTCGTTCGGGTCGCCGATTCGGTTGATGTGCGCGAAGTGTACCTGCAGCGCCTGGTGTTTTTTACGGAAAACGCGAACGGCTGGGCGCGGGCGGAAAGCGCGCTGTTTGAAAAAACCACGGTTGACGAAGAGGCCGTGATTGCGCGTGCATCGGCGCTGGCCGCTTCGCTCGGTATCTCGTTCAGCGCGTCTGGCGCAACCGAGCCTGAAATCAGCATCAAGAAGACCAAGGACGATAGCCCGTGGACGCTGTGCCGGCGACCGTGGTCGCTGATGTATTTCACCGCGACCGGCCGGGCGATTCCCTGCTGCATCGCGCCATTCTCTATGCACGGCTACGGCAGCTTTACGCTGGGCGAGGCTACGCAGCAAACCCTGCGCGAGATCTGGAACGGGACCGCGTACCAGGAGTTGCGCGAGCAACTGCTGAGCCCGGTGCCGCCGCGCGCCTGCGCCAACTGCGGGCTGCGATGGAGCCTGTGAAGCAGATCAGCATCGTGATCCCCGCTCTGAACGAAGAAGCTGCGATCTGCGATCTTGTGGCCGAGACTACCGCAGCGGTGCCGCCCGCTTTGCTGCGCGAGTGCATCGTGGTAGACAACGGCAGCACCGACGCGACAGCCGAACGAGCGCGCGCCGCGGGCGCGGTGGTGGTTCACGAACCCCGGCGCGGCTATGGGCAGGCCTGCGCAAGCGGCGCGGCGCGGGCCACGGCCGACGTGATTGTGTGGATGGACGGCGACGGCAGCGATGTGCCGGCGGAGATTGCGATGATCGCCGAGCCGGTGCTCGATGGCCGCTATGACTTTGTGATCGCGTCGCGGCTGCGCGGGCAGCGTGAACCCGGCAGCCTCCTGTGGTCGCAGGTGTTCGCGGGCTGGCTGGCGGGCACGGCCATGCGGCTGCTCTACGGGGTGCGCTACACAGACATGGGCCCCATGCGTGCCCTTTCGCGCACGGCGCTTGACAGCCTCCGCTTGTCAGAAATGACCTACGGCTGGAATCTGGAGATGCAGATGAAGGCCGCGCGGGCGGGCTTGCGGATCCTGGAGCTGCCGACCACCTGCCGGGTGCGTCGTGGCGGCGTGTCCAAGGTCGCGGGCTCGCTCTCGGGCTCGGTCAAGGCCGCGTACCGCATCCTGCTGGTGCTTGTTCGCATCGCCGCCACGCCCCGGCGCCGGCCGCGATGACGGGCAGCCCCGCGCCTGCATCCTAGGGAGCGATAAGGAGATACAAGCATGAGCAACTGGGCGACTCCCCCGACCACCGGCACTTCCCTTTACGCCAAATCGACCCGGTCGTCCAACCTGGTTGGCGCGCTGCTGATCGTGGCCGGCGTGGTGGCGATCCTGCTGCCGCTGCTGGCGGGCGTCGCGGTCACGGCGATCGTGGGCTGGCTGCTGCTGCTTGCAGGCGTGGCGCACTTCTTTTTCGCTTGGTCGGCCCGTGGCGCCGGCTCGGTCGTGTGGCAGATCCTGCTGGGCGTTCTATATGTTGGCGTGGCGCTCTACCTGATTGGGCATCCCGCGCAGGGGCTGGTGACCCTGACACTGCTGCTGGCCTCGTATTTTGTGATTGAGGGTGTGCTGGAGCTGGTGCTGTACATGCGCATGCGCCGCTCTCACCGGGCCAGTTCCTTTCTGTGGAACGGCATCGTCACCCTGTTTCTGGGTGCTCTGATCTGGGCGCAGTGGCCGTTCAGCTCCGCCTGGGCTCTCGGCACGTTGATCGGCATCAGCCTGATCTTCAGCGGGATCGCGCGGCTGCACTTCCGCCATGGGCTGCCTTTGACGGGCAATCCCATGGGCGGCACGCCGACGCCAGCGTAGGAGGCCAGCCCACGCATGAGATGGTTGTCGATCCCACTGTTTGCTCTCGCGAACAACACTGTGTTCGCGCAGGCGAGCAGCCAGGCAGCGAGTCAGTCAGCCCCGGCGAACACGGCGCGCGCGGAAGAAATTCGCGAGCTGAAAGGTGAGCTGGCGCGGATCTCGGCTCGGCTGGATGCTTTGGAAAAAAGCGGCGGGGTACCCCCGGGCAACCCAGTAGCGGCCGCGGAAGGTTCGGCTACAGCAGGTCCGGTGCCGGCCCCTTCCGCCATTTCTCCTCCATCCCCTGACACAGCCGTTTCACTCCAGCCGGCTCCAACAGCCTCCGCCCCAGCCCTGGCAGCGGCTCCGGCTTCCAAAGCAGCGGCCCCGACTACTGCCGCCGGTCCCACCCTGAACGCTGACGACGGACGCACCCTGGGGTTTTTTCGTTCCACCACGATCGGGTTGGGCATCGACGGCTATTACGACTACAACTTCAACCAGCCGATTGGCCGCGTCAACCTCCTGCGCGCCTTTGTTGTAACCAGCAACGGCTTCAGCATCAACCAGGCAAACCTGATCCTGGAGCACCTGCCTACAACGCAGGAGCGCGCCGGAGGCCGCATCGACTTGCAGTTTGGACAAGCCACCGACACGCTCCAGGGCTCGGCCGCCAACGAACTGCGTCCGCAGGTGTGGCGCAACCTGTTCCAGGCTTATGGCAGCTACCTGGCACCGGTCGGCAGTGGGCTACGACTTGACTTTGGCAAGTTTGCAAGCTCGCTCGGCGTGGAAGGCGACTATACCAAGGACCAGATTGCTTACACGCGCTCGTTTCTGTTCGATTACCTGCCTTACTACCACATGGGGCTGCGAGCGTCTTACGACATAACTCCCAAGTTGAACGGCACTTATTGGTTGGTCAATGGAGCCAATGAGTCGGAAGACTTCAACGGCTTCAAGTCGCAGGGCTTTATCTTTACTTTGAAGCCCGCGTCCAGCCTTACCTGGAACATCAATTACTACTTCGGCGAAGAGCAGCACGACGTGGTGCTGAACCTCTACCCCGGGCCGCCCGCCGCGCCCACGCAACCCGGCCTGCCGACGGCAAACATCACCCCTGCCCCGAATGGCCGCGAACATATCTTCGACACTTATGCAATCTGGAATGCCACGCCCCGGCTGACACTGGTCGGCGAAGCGGATTACGTGATCAACCGCACCTTTGCGGAGTCCGCCCCCGGCAAGGTAGCCGCCGGTGCTTTCTTTTTGAAATACACGTTGCCGGGCAACTACGGCATTGGCGGACGAGCGGAGTACTTCGACGACCGCAACGGGTTGTTCAGCAATGTGCCGCAGGCCTTGAAGGAGGTCACATTGGTGGCCGATCACCTGGTTGCCCCGGGCTTTCTTGTTCGCGCAGAGTACCGGCGCGACTTTTCGAACCGGCGCTTCTTCTTAACGGACGTCGCCGGGGCCCTGAGCCCATCGCAGACGACCGCCACGCTTGGCCTGGTGTACTGGTGGGGTACCAAGCAGGGCGGCTGGTAGCTCTTTGCGGAAGACGGCGCAGGACCCGCTGGAGTCCGAGCCTCCCGGCCCGAACTCCAAGGTGATGCTCTACTGCTGGTTCATCTTGAACAGCTCGCTGGACGCACCAGTGCAGGTGTTGATCTGGAGTTGAAGTCCGTTCGTAGCAGCACCGCCCGGAACACTGAGGCATAAGCCGCTGTTGCGGTCCTGGAACTCGTAGTACCCGGACGATTGAGGGATGGGCAGGAATTGCTGGTTCAGTCCGCCGCCATAGGTCCAAAGCTGCATGGGGTTTCCCGGGGTGGTACCGACGTTGACCACGTCCCAGCCCAGGCTGCTCGAGTTGAAGCTGGTGACGAAATAGTAGCCGTTGCTTGTGGGGGTAAACTTCCACTTCTGGTTGGTGTTACCCGCGCACGCCCACTGCTGCAGAACAGTCCCGACCCAGGTGCTGCCTCCCGTGTCATCAACGCAACTGCCGCTGGCCTGGTTGACCACTGTGTAAAAGGCCGTGGTGGAGATGGTCCCGGAGATGGAAGCCGAAGTTGTAGCGGCAACTTGGCCCGTCGCCGGCGACGCCCCTGTCGAGTTGACGGCCTCTACCTTGTAATAGAAGGTGGTCGAGGCTGGGAGGCCCTTGTCGGCGTATGTGGTGCCGGTCAGTCCGCTGCTGATCTGGTTACTCGATGACGGGGTGAAGTTGCTGGCAGTGCTGCGGAACACGCTGTAAGTTGCGCCGCTGCTGGCACTGGCCGTCCAGGACAGGTCGACCTCGGAGGCAGTTGTGCCGGTGACCGTGAGGCTGGAAGGAGCAGCGGGCACCGTACCCGTGCCGGTACTGACAGCGACCAACTGGAACTCCTGGTTCGGGTTTTCGGCGCAGGCGTACTGCTGGAACTGTGTGCCGCTAAGCAAGGAGCCGTTCGTGTCGTCAAGGCAGCGGCCGCTGGTCAGGTTGGTAAAGGTCCATACCTTGCTGGGCTGCTCGGTGGCAAGCCACTCTTCGTCGGTCGTGCTGGCGTTCGTCGAAAGCTGAATCAAGGTGCCGTTCAGCATGGAGGAAGCAGTGTCATCCCACGCCAGCGCAGGGGCGCTGACGCTGTGAACGGCGTATGAGCCATTGCCCGTGCCCGTAAGCTGCCACTGCTGGCTGGCCTGGCTGGTGCCGCAGGGCGATTGCTGCAGGGGCGTAGGGTTGGCGGTACTGGAAGCAGTGTCGGTCACGCACAGGCCGCTAGTCTGGTCGATGATCTGGTACGTGGTGCTGCTGGGCAGGGCTGGCTGCAGGGCGGTGTACACCGTGTTGGCGATAAAGGACGTGCCCAGGTCGTTGGGGTGAACGTTATCGCCGGAATAGGCACCCGTACTGACCGTAGCCGTGTTGACATCGATCAGTGGCACTCCGGCAGCAGAAGCGATGGTGTGGATCGCCGGCGTGATGATGGTGTTGGCCACGGTCGGGTCAATGGCGTACTGATTGGTGCCGTAAACCTCGGGGGTTGTGGCGATGTAGACGGCCGGGGCGGCGGGCAGACTCCGCAGGGTGTTGATGAAGCTCCCATACTGGCTGGTAAAGGTGGAAAGGTAATCCGCGGACCACCCGGCAGCATCGACGGGGAACGCAGCGTCGTTTGTGCCCAGCATCACAATGATGATGTTGGGGTTGAACGCCACCATGCTGCTGTACTGGGACGACGTGCTGTAGGGGGGATGCGAAGAGGGGTTGCCCCCGGGCAGATTCATCAACGCCAGGCCCGGGTAGCCGAAGTTCTGCACGTTGTAGCCCGACCCGAGCGCGGCCTGCAGATCGGCAGGGTAGGTTGTGCCCGGGGAAGATACGGCGACACCGTAGGTGATGCTGTCGCCCACGCACGCCACGCGGACCTGGGCATACGCCTGCGGGACGCCGAAAGCGACGGCCATGAAGCATAGAAGGGTCAAGGTCGCCGTGACGACCTTACGAATGACTGGGTGACTACTGCTCATGAACGATTCTCCCTGCGTTGATCCGTCTTCCGAACGAGACTCGGCTTCAATTTCACGCTTCTTACGACCTGTCAGCCGATAAGAAACCTGATGGAAGCGACCTGTCAAGACTGCATAGCAGGCCGGCTGGGTGGGGTGCATGGCGGACCCGCAATGCCCCGTTGAGCCGATTGCGTCTCAAAACGACCAAGCTGCCCTGGCGTCACCCTGCATCGCTTGCTCCGTCAACGTCAAGAGCACCCGAAGTACAGCAAGACACTGTGGCAAGCCATGCCGAGCACAGCACCTGTGAGCTTCCACTCGAAAGATCGTGCCACGTTATTCGCCGCAATCGCAGGCTGCAACACCAAGGTAATCTGAACTGTTTTCCAAAAAGGATCGATAAGGGGGAGATGAACCAGCGGGAGCCTGCGTGAGCGACGGAACAGGAACCATCCTGATTGTTGATGATGAAGCCTTGAACCTGGACATGCTTTCTCGCCGACTCCAGCGCAGCGGCTTCGACGTCTGTGTGGCCGAGGGCGGCGGTCGGGCACTTGAACTCACCGAGCAGGCCAGCTTTGATCTTATTCTGCTTGACCAGATGATGCCCGACGTAAGCGGCAGCGAAGTGCTCCAAAGCCTCAGGAAACGGTTCACTCCGGAGCAACTGCCAGTGATTATGGTCACGGCTGTCGCTGAAAGTGAGCGCATCGCCGAAGCCCTGGAAGCCGGCGCCAATGATTACATTACCAAACCGATCGATTACAAGATCGCGCTTGCACGGATTCGCGCTCAGCTCGCCCGGAAAAAGGCGGAACATGCTCTTCGCGTGAGTGAAGAGCGGTATGCCCTGGCCGCAAAAGCGTCACGCGACGGCTTGTGGGATTGGGTTATTGCAACCGGCTCTGTTTTCTACTCTCCACGGTGGCGGGAAATGCTTGGCATCGACGAGCAAAATGTCGAAACGACCCCCGAAGCCTGGTTTACGCGTGTTCTCCAAACCGATCGCAATGCGCTGGAAGAGCAGGTGCGTGACTGCCTGCAAGGTCACAGCGATGTACTTCAAAGCTCCTACAAGATCCTGCATGCGGACGGAACTCTTTGCTGGATGAATTGCCGTGCCGTGGTGACTCGCGATTGCACGGGCCAGCCGGTACGCATGTCGGGCTCGCAAAGCGACGTGACCGCAGAAAAAACGCAGGATTCGCTGACTCAATTACCTAATCGCGTGTACCTGCTCGGACACCTTGACCATCTGTGTTCGAAAGGTGCGGCTGCGTCACCGTTTGCACTCCTCTTTTTGGATCTTGATCGATTCAAGGTGATCAACGACAGCCTTGGTCATGCCGTAGGCGACGATTTGCTCAGGGCTGTGGCGGTTAGGCTTCAACTCGCGTGCACTGCGTTTGCTGAGATCAGCCCTGGCAGTTGCGCCGCGGCAGCGCGCATGGGTGGTGATGAGTTTGCCATCCTTGCCCGAGGACCCAATGTCCTTGAAACGGCAAAGCTCCTGGCCGCAAGTGTGCAGGCTGCGATGCGCGAGCCCTTTTACCTGGATGGACGGGTTCTTCAATGCGCAACCAGTATCGGCATTGCCGCAGCTACGCCCGCAACTGCAAGCCCCGAACACATGTTGGCCGACGCCGACATGGCGATGTACGAGGCAAAAAAACAGGGGAGGGGCGAAGTAGTGGTTTTCGACCCGCGGATGCAGCAAGTGATTATGGAGCGCTTACAGCTCGAAAGTGACATTCACCAGGCAGTGCATCGGAACGAGCTTGAAGTTGCGTATCAACCGAAGGTGGATCTCGCGTCCAGCCGTATCTACGGTGTCGAGGCTCTTCTGCGGTGGAACCACCCCCAGCGCGGCTGTTTACAGCCGAATGTATTCATTCCCCTTGCCGAAGAAACCGGTGCCATCGTAGACATCGGCGCTTGGGTACTGCGCACTGCTTGTCAGCAGATTCGCGACTGGCACTTGTCCATGCCTGCTCACCCGCTTCTGGAACTTTCGGTAAATCTGTCTACTTACGAGTTCAAGCAACCAGACCTTGTACGAAGCGTTGCGCGAATCATCGAGGAAACTCACTTCCCGGCAGCAGCTCTTCACCTCGAAATCACCGAAAGCGCGCTTTTCGAAAATTTCGATACCGCCCGGGCTGTTCTGCTTGAATTGAAGGGTCTCGGCCTCAGCCTGGAAGTTGACGATTTTGGGACGGGCTACTCGTCTCTAAAGTATCTTGGAGAATTGCCCTTTGATTTTCTTAAGATTGATCGCTACTTTACACAAAATTTGACAACAAACCAGCCTTCTTCGAGCGAGCTGGTACAAACCATTCTGACCATGGCTGAAAATCTCGGCCTAGAAGTCATCGCCGAAGGAGTGGAAACTGAGCCTCTGAGCTCCATGCTTCAGAAGCTGGGCTGCCGACTCGGCCAGGGTTATCTTTACTCAAAGCCGGTCAGTGCTGAAGCCATGTGCAAGCTGCTTGTAGCTGGGCGTGAACCCGTGATGACACCTCCTTACCATCCAGCCTTGAGCCCGGCCGGAGCGGAAATCGCAGCAGGCCAGGCATGATAGACCTACAACGCTGCCTTCCTTTCCTAAGTATGTTCGTGACGGCAAGCATGGCAGCTCACAGCCTGGTGGCCCAGCAATCTGCAGGCGACCTGGCTCAGCAGAGCCTGGAATCTCTCACGCAAACACCCGTCCAGGTGAGTACATTTGCTCGCCGCCCCGGCACCCTGTGGAACACACCGGCAGCCGTGTATGTCATCTCCCGCGAAGATATTGAACATAGCTCCTTTACAAGCATTCCCGAACTGCTGCGCATGGTGCCCGGGCTGCAGGTCGCCCAGCTGAATGCATCAACATGGGCCATCAGCGCTCGCGGCTTCAACAGTATTTATGCGAACAAGCTGCTGGTTCTAATCGATGGACGCACGGTTTACTCAGAAATATTCTCGGGGGTTCCTTGGGACCAGGTTGATCTGCCGCTTGCCAATATTGAACGGATAGAAGTTATCCGTGGTCCTGGAGCCGCGGTCTGGGGTGCAGACGCCGCGAATGGGGTCATCAACATCATTACCCGCCGTGCTCGCAACACGCCGGGGCCATTCGCGTCTGCCGAGACGGGGCGCGTCACGGAGGATGGGCTGATAAGGTTCGGCGGCGCGCTTGGGCGCCGCTCCGAATACAGTGCTTACGTGAGCGCGCTCAACCGTGAGCCACTGGATGAGAGTACAGGACGTCGAGCCTATGACAGCGAAGACGTATTGCGCGCGGGCGGCCGGCTGGATTGGCAGAAGAGCTGGGCGGATCTGGTCATCGCAAGCGGCGACCTGTACGGAGGCCATATTCGCCAGCTAGTCAGGCCGGGCTTCGCCATCCCACTCGGACCGAACAACCAGGACCAGCCTTCGATTGCAGGCGGCTATCTGCTTACCAGGTGGGAGCACGAGGGCAAGGCACATGATGCAGCCTTTCAGGCCTACTTCGATGACCAGTCTCGCACGCAGCTGAACACGTATGCCCGTACTCGCGTTCTTAATCTTGAGCTACAAGATCACGTGGGAGCGAGCTCGCGGAATGACATCGTATGGGGTTCTGAATTTCGCTTCGCATCCGATCGGCTGCTTCCCAAGGGCGCGACCGTGAGCAGGCGTCCCATTTACCGCAACTATCTCGCAGACGGCTTTATCCAGGATGACATCACGGTCGTGCGCGGGCGCTTGTGGCTTACAGCAGCCAGCAAAATTCAAGAAGGCACACTTGCCGGCCTTGAAATCCAGCCAAGTGTTCGCCTGCTTTGGACACCGCGATCCAACTATGCTGTATGGGGAGCTATATCCCGGGCCGCTGTCGCGCCTGCGATTCAGGATAAGTATATCGTTGTGCCGCTTGACCTAGGGCAGTCGAATGCTTTGCCCGTGACCGGGGCTTTTGTAGGTAATCCGGCTTTTAAACCGGAGATTGTCACCGCCTACGAGGCAGGCATACGACGAAAAGCAGGCTCTCACTTCACAGTAGACTTATCGTTGTTTCTAAATAAATCCGAGCGGGTGCAGTCGCTTTCAGTTCAAAGCCCGGAGTTCATTGCTACCCCATCACCGCACGTCAACATCAACTTGCTCGTTTGCAACGGCTTCCGGGCGCGCAGCGGCGGCGTCGAAAGTTCCATTCTCTGGAATCCTGCGCATTCTCTGTCCCTTCACACGAATTACACGTGGAGTGCTGTGCACACGGAGCAGAGCCAACCGGGCCAGGTCAGCCTCCTGGACGCATGGAACACACCACAGCACCTGCTTACGAACTCCGGATCCTGGACCTTTGCGCCCGGCTGGAACGCAAGCACTTTTCTGTCCTACGAAAGCAAGGTGCCCGGCGCACTAACCCTTCCACTGGGAGAATCCATCAACAGCCCGAATAGTGCGATCAACGCTTACACTAGGCTGGACCTCGAAATCTCAAGGTATGTTCACAAACGCGTCCGCATAAGTGCGAGCGGAACGAATCTTCTTACTCCCCGGCATAGAGAATTCAGCGATGCGACCGGCTTTGTAGTGCCGCTTTTTGTTCCCCGCACTCTTTCCAGCAGGGTGGATTGGAGCTTCTGATGAGACGATCCATCTTCATTCTCCCTTGCTTTGCTGTTTGGCGAAAACTTCTTTTGCTGTGTACAGCCGCGTTGCTTATGGGCAGTGCAGGCAGGCCTGTTCAGGCGCAATCCAGCTCCGCAGACGAATATGCACTCCGTGCTGCCATGCTGTTGAACTTGACCAAATTTATCGAGTGGCCTGCCTGGAAGGTGAACTCGCTGCACCCAACATTCCTGGTCTGCATTCTAGGTCGCGATCCAATTGAGCCCTATACAGACCGTTATCTGCAGCATCAAATCATCTTGAACAAACCTGTTCAGCTGAAAAGCTTGAAAGACTTGAACGACGCTGCCGATTGTCACATTCTGTATATAAGCGCGGGTGGCAAGCATGCCTTTGAGCATGGCGCTGCTGGTTTATCCAGCGCCGGGGTACTGAGCGTGTCTGAACAGGCAGTAAGCCACGATTCTTCACTGATTTTAGGATTGCCTCTGGACAACGATCATGTGCACATCGACGTAAACCTCGGTGCGGCGCAATCGGCCGGGTTCGCCGTCAGTTCGAAACTTCTGCACCTAGCAACGGTGATGCAGTGAAAGCACATACGTTCTTTCGGCAATCTATTCGAGGCAAGCTGATTGTTCTTTTTACAGCCACGGCCTTTCTTTCGATATTAGTGGCGTGCGCCACACTGTGGATCTCTCAACTGGTTCATTACCGGCGGAGCCTGCGCACGGAAGAGTCCGCCATGGCGCAATTGGTCGCAGAAAGCAGCGCCCCGGCTCTTCTTTTCGAAGACGAGCGCGCCGCGGCTGAAACACTCTCCGTGCTTCGGACCGACCCGCGCGTGAACAAGGCATGTCTGTACGACAAGGCTGGCCACAGGCTAGCTTCCATGAGCGGGGAAACTGACGCGAACTGTCCAACCCCACTGGCCGAGGAGATGCGCTTTACTCGCTCCTATCTTCTGATTTTCAGGCGAGTTGCACTGAAAGGTGAGCCGGTTGGCACGCTATATCTGCAGGTAAGCCTGGCGGAAATGCACCGCTACCTCTTGCACTTCGCGGCAACTGGGATCCTGGTCCTCCTTATGGGCTCGGCGTTTGCTCTAGGCATCGCTGCTTTTCTACAGCGGATCATCTCTGGTCCTATCCGCCACCTCACCCGCGTTGCCGTGGAAGTTTCCTCCGAGGGAAACCTTCAACTGCGTGCAAGCAGTGATTCGCACGATGAGATCGGCTTGCTGATCGATCAGTTCAACGCCATGATGGATCGGCTTCAGATGCGCGACCTGGAACTGCAAGAGGCGCGTGCAGGATTAGAAGTGCAGGTGCAATCGCGAACAAAGAACCTTCGTGAGGAGATCGCAGAGCGTAAGCTGGTCGAGGCAGCCCTGGAAGGGGCCAAGAATGCCGCGGAAGAAGCGAATCGAGCCAAAAGCGCCTTTCTGGCGAACATGAGCCATGAGCTTCGAACGCCTTTGAACGCCATCATAGGATACAGCGAGATGCTGCACGAGGATGCGGATAGCGCAGGCGACGTATCCACCACTCGCGATCTTGACAGGATACTTTCGTCGGCGCGGCACCTGCTTGGACTTATCAGCGATGTTCTGGATATCTCGAAGATAGAAGCCGGACAGATGAAAGTGTCGTTGGACATTGTATCGTCTGACGAAGTCTTGCGCGAGATCCTGCCGACAGCAGAGTTACTTGCACAAAACAATGCGAATCATCTCCAGGTGGACCAATCGCTATGGCAGGGTGCTCTTACCATCGATCCGCTGCGGTTCCGGCAATGCCTGCTTAATCTTGTCAGTAACGCCTGCAAATTCACGCGGAACGGACTTATATCGATTGCTGTAAGTGCAGAGATGCGCAGAGGCCGGGAGTGGACTTTATGGCGCGTGCAGGACACAGGAGACGGAATCGCACCGGAAGACATTAAAAAGCTCTTTCAAAGCTTCTCACAGGTCGACGGCTCCCTAACACGACGGCACGGCGGCAGCGGCTTAGGGCTCGCCATCAGCCGGCAGCTGTGTGAAGCCATGGGAGGCACCATTACCGTAGAAAGCAAGCTCGGAGAGGGCTCTATATTTACAATTCATATGCCCGTCTCCGCCACCAACAATGAGCAACAGATTGCCGTTCCGATGTAGGGCTTGTCAACACTTTCGCCCGCCTTGGCAAACAGGGAAAAACACAGGAGGCCGCGATAGGGCGCCAAGCTTGCCGAAGCACGTGAGGACCTGCTGGCAACCGGCCATGGACTGATCCCGTTGTGAGCAGGCGAGCTCCGGGTCAGGGCGCCATGGACGAGTTGATTGTGCCTGGCCTTCACTACGGGCAAGTTTGCCATGCCGGGCGAGCGCGTCAGGACCCGGACTCGTCGCCCTCCTGAGCTCAGTCCGTCAGCGTGGTAAACGTTGGCCAGCCCGCGCAAAAGCTGCCGGGGCCTCCGGCGCATGACCGGCGGAAAGCAGGCCGTTCAGGCATCCACAGCAACCACGACAATCTCGATGTTTGAGCCGCCTCGGCTTCGTTATTCAATAGACTGATTTTCCAGCGCCGGTTTTGCGTCCGGGTAACCTTCACCAGGGTCGAGTGGAGCGCGAAGAACTTGCTGCGGAGGCAGGCCGAGACTGATTGGGACGAGCACCCAACACGCAGGAGAGTTCTCCTGATTTGGAAACGTCTGGTTTGAGCCTGACGAGTGCTGATGCAAACCGTCTGAATCGTGTGTCCACCAGGGCTTGACTTGGAATCAACCGGTTGTAAGTCCGGAAATAATAGTCGCACTGCGCTGCACCGAGAATGTTTGACTATTTGACAGCCAGGATCGCCATGCAGCGAAGTGCCGCAGGAGTTGGCGGCAGAAATCGCGGTGGAGTGCCCGCGTTTACAACTTCATGGCCAGGTGAACATGGAAGCCAGGCGTCATCAGATCGAAATGCCCCGGTCAAAATGTTTCTTAGGACAGCTCACGTTAGAGCGCTGCTCATTCTCCTACCGGACGAGGTTCTCACGTGCAAATACCTTTAGCCTAGCAATGCGGCCTACCGGAAACCAAAGAGGCAACTGGATGTGCAGGCCCAATACCTTGAGGCTACAAGCCAGTTACGAAGGCCACCCTTCATGCAGCCTTTGGGCGCGTCGCAACCTGCCTGAGCGCTCGGCCGATCCGGAACATTGAGGGCATTGAGCAACCAGCGCTGCTGAGGTGGATTGTATGCCGGGCCGGAACGCCCACCCGGCGCGCACAATTGCGAGCGCACGGAGCGTCGCTTGCCCGCCTCCTCCGGGAACAAGAGTCTGCTGCTGGCGCTGCAAGGATGCGGCAAATGCAAGGGAGTGCCACGGGCGGGCAAAACGTTGTCCCAGCGACCTGTTTCGACCTGCTGGTACACCTCAGAATCTGGAGTCGCTACCATCCTCCCTTTGTTGCGCGGCCAGCCAGCGTGTGATCTGGCCGCATGCAAACCCACTTGAGCGAAAGCTGAAGGCTTGCCTGTAACGAGCACTCAGCTTCGATCCGCGGCACCAATTAGCCCAGCGTGCTTATTAAGTTAGGTCGGATTACGAGTGACAGGTACGCTCAAAGATAACGGGTCCCCATCTCTCGTTGCTGAGTAGCTGCCGCTGGTGCTTTCGGTGCCGCGATGAACACTGGAGCTGGAGGCATCGTTGTAAGGGGAGGTGGACCGATGAGCGGAAAGCCGCATGAATTCCACGGCTGTACGAAAGGCAGAGCACGGGCGCGCCGGGCAACCGCCGGATGCTGACGCGCCGCCGGAAGGCGACGGAGCATGGCAGGCCGCCGAGGCCAAGGCCGGTGGGCAGCAGGAGAAAGGCAATCTGGCTGGAGCCGGGAGCAGCACACGTTGCGCCCAGATTGGCTGCGGCACTCTGTCGAAGTTCTGACCCGAACGACAGCTTCGCGCCAGATGGTAGCCGTGAGTGCGGCCAGGTGACGGCGCACTGCGCCCAAGCATCAATGGGTCGAAGTATTGGTCGATCACCGGCGGTACGGACCGCCGGGAGCGAGATGTGGTCGCCATTCTGGATGACACCAAGGATCCGGCAGGCGGCCTTAGGGTCGGGGCCAATGGCGGAGGGCTTTGTTACAAATTCCCGCCTAGAGCGACGGAGACCGAAGGCTGCCGTGCCGCAAAGGTCAGGCAGTCTGCAGTTCGAGTACTTCGTTGAGCAATGCGACGCCCTCCGCAAGCGCGGAGGCTCCGACGTTGAAGGCGCGTTCCACAATACGCGCTTCCCCGCGACTATCGCGCGTGAGGTTGAAAGCCGCGGCCTGGCCTTTGCGCAAGGCACGCATCACCTCAAGCCCATGATGGTTGCATAAGCGGTCTTTAGGCTTTTGAAACCACGCACGGGACGGATTAACTGCTTCAGTTTGCCATGGTCGGCCTCAACGACATTGTTCAGATACTTGACCTGCCGATGCACCGTTTCCTCAGGACATTTGCCTGCGACTTTCAGTTCTGCAATCGCGATGGCGTAGGTCGGCGCCTTGTCCGTGTTGATGATTTTCGGCTTCTCCCATGGCTTCAAACCATTCAGCGCTTTGCCCAGAAAACGTTTCGCAGCGCCGGCGTTCCTGGTTGGCGAGAGATAAAAGTCGATCGTGTTGCCATGCTTGTCGAGAGCCCGATACAGGTACGCCCACTGACCGCGAACCTTCACATATGTCTCATCGACCCGCCAACTCGTCGATTGCGGGCAACGCCACTGCCAGCGCAGCCGCTTCTCCATCTCGGGCGCGTACCTCTGGACCCAGCGGTAAATCGTGGAATGATCAATACACACGCCGCGCTCGCCCATCATCTGCTCAAGATTGCGGTAGCTGATCCCGTAGCGGCAGTACCAACGCACCGCTCACAGGATAATCTCGCCTTCAAATTGCCGCCACTTGAACTCTGACGTGACCAGCTCCGCTCGTGTTCAGCCCATTCTCGCGTGGCCACCTAAACTTTGCAACAGTGCCGGCTGTACGCCGATGCCGCTGCAGCAATCGAATCTCAACGTCGCCCAGGACAGAAGGGAATGGATCGCATCTTCCCCCGCAATGTGAGAGCTGGAAAGGGTAAGAAGGAGTGTTATGACCATCGGTCGTGGTTCGAACCATGCTTATCCGAGGCGAGGATCGAAGGCTACGTGTGGCATTGCAACCGGCACACCTTCTGCTCGTGGCTCGCGATGTCCGGAGCAACAACGCTTCAGATCATGGCTGCGGCGGGTCATTCCGGCCCCATGATGGCGGCTCGCTACAGTTACCTCAACATCCAAAGCGAGTCGTCGCCGGTTCACCGGATCGCCTTGAGGCAAGCAGTGGCTGGTTGAATCGAACAGCCACCTATGCAACCACCGGCAAAAGAACCCTTCCCAGCCAGGGAAAACTTTTTTGCCTAACTTATTGCCGATAAATGGTTTCAATGGTGGGCCCACCAGGACTTGAACCTGGAACCAACGGATTATGAGTCCGCTGCTCTAACCAATTGAGCTATAGGCCCTTGCTTGCGTCAACCGTGGCGCAACAACAGTGTAGAGCAGCCTTTAGCTTTTGCGGTTTTCAGGCACCGCGACCGCGCGAAAGCGCGCGGCCAGCTGTCGCAGCTCATCGCCGAGGTTTGCCCCGGCCAGCGGCTTGCCATGCCCCGACGCGACCGTCGCCACATCCATCGCGGCCAAGCGCTCCACCGAGTCCTGCGCCGCGGCCCAGTCGGAGGTGAAGTACGACGGAGGACCGTGCAATTCCGGCTGCTGGGCCAGCGCTGCTTCGAAAAATGATTCCGGCTTGGTGGTGCAAAAAGCATCGCCCACCAGCAGCGTTCGGTCGCTCCCCCGGTAAAGCGAGCAGTGGCCGGGCGTGTGACCCGGCGTATGGATGACCTCCCAACCGGGCATGATCGCATTGACTCCAACTTCCAACACCCGCAGGCGTCCACGCAGATCAGCCGGGCCCTTGGGATACAGCGGCGACAGCAGGCTCATCATGCCGCCGCCCGCGCCCGGGTTTGGTGCCGGGTATTCGCGGTCGCCAGTCAGGTAAGGCGATTCGAGCGTGTGCGCGTAGACCGGAACATCCCACTCCTCCGCGAGCGCCGGAGCCGCGCTCACGTGGTCAAAATGACCGTGGGTTAGAAGAATGGCGTTGGGCGGCCCCGCGTGGTGTTTCTCGGCCCAGCCGCGGATTCGGCTCGCCGTCATCGGCAACGCCGCGTCGATCAGCGTCCAGCTCCCGTCGGCGTGCGTCACCGCGAACACATTGACAAACGCAATCCGCAGCCCTTGCACCCCGGCAGCAATCGCCTCCATCGGCACAATCTGTCCGTCGTCTACCAGCACCTTGTCCACGGTCCCTCCATCCTCTTTCTTACGATGCGAGGCGGAACGGGGTTATCGCTTCCACTTCTCCAGGAACTGGTGCACGGAGGCAGATTCCATGTGCCGCATATCGGAGAACTGGCCACTTTGCCCATAGAGGGACGTGCCATTCGGCTTGAGCACAGCCAGCGCGGGGACACCTTTTTTCAGATCCACGCCGTACTTGGCCCCGATGTCGAGGTTCTGGTCGATCCGCCCTACATTGACATCCACCAGCACGAAACCCTTGTCGAGCAATGGCTGATTGTCCGGCTGGTGAAAATACATGTTCAAAACCTGACAGTCGCCGCACCAGTCTCCGCCGAAGTCGAGCAGCACCCGCTTGTGCTCGCGCTTTGCGGTCGAAAGGGCGGCGGCGATATCGGCCTGTGCCGCACTTACCTCAGGGTAGATGTGCGCGTGGGGAATAGGCTGCTGCGCCACCACCCCCCCGGCGCCTAACAAACTCGCGGCTGCCAGCGCCGCACTCCGTGACAAAACGGAAAACAGTCTCATGCGCACAGCATACCTCAAGGCTCACTCACCGATGGCTTTCCGCCCCTCCCCGGGAGTGTCCGCGCAGACACGGCAGTCTAGAGGCCCGGCTTCTTTTCCAAATCGTTCTTCTGGATTCCCTTCAAATCACTCAAATGCTGCTGAATCACCGGTAGCTGGTCCTGCGCCAGTTTCCTCAACTGCTCCGATTTCCCAGCCGTCGCTTCCGCCTGGAAAGCCTGCTGCTCCTGCTCGTGCAGCTTGATCAGGTCGCGCACAAAGGCGTCTTCGAAGAGCTTGCCATTCAGCTTTTGGAGGTTGCCGCACATGGCCTTTGCCATCGGGCTCGCGCCACTCGGCGCCTGCACACCCGCCGAGCTGGCCTGCTCCTTCAACTGGTTCAGCATCTTGGTGTGCGTGTCCACCACCGTCTGCGCGATCTGCTTCAGTTGCTCATTGTTGGACTTTTTGAGCCCGAGGTTTCCCGCATCAATCGCCGCCTGGTCGTTCATGATCGCGTGCTTCAAAAACGCCGCGTCCTGCGCGCCTGCGGCACCCTGCGCAGCAGCCGGCGGCAATGGTTTGGCTTGCGCCGAGCCGCTCCCCAGGCTCAATGCTATCGCCAAAGCCGCGCTTCCCGCCACTCTTACACTCACTCCATTGGTTCGCATGCCGAGTTCCTCCAGGTTGTCCCATATGTTTGCTGACGAACATTAGGATGCCGTAGCCGCCGACCCGGAGACCCTTGCCTCAAACTTTCACGCCTGGAGCCTACGCAAGAAAAGGCGCGCTCGGATATCCCACTCGTTCGCACGTACAAAAAGCGCGCCGGGCGTCGCCTGCCAAACTGCATGGCGCTCCTCGCTTACCATGCGCTCCCCGACTACCCCGGCCACGTACTCAGGCCCTACCCCGCAGCTGGTCCGCAGGTACTTATGCAGGAAATTAGCCGGGGTCGCGCCAATTTGAGCCCTCCCAGGCGTACCTTACAGTTCAACCAAATGCGAAGACGCCAGCGCCCTCGCATGCTGCACGAACTCAGCCAGCGGCATTGACCCGCCGTCACCCTTGCCGCGCGTCCGCACACTTACGGCCGCCGACTCGGCCTCCTTGTCGCCCATCACCAGGATATAAGGCACTTTTTGAAGCGTCAGTTCGCGAATCTTGGCATTCATCTTTTCGTTGCGGCTATCCAGTTGGACCCGCAAACCCGCCAGCTCCAGTTGCGCTTTCACCTCCTGCGCGTAAGCCAGGTGCCGCTCCGAGATGGGCACAAGCCCCACCTGCACCGGCGCCAGCCATAGCGGAAACGCGCCCGCGTAATGCTCGATCAGCACGCCAAAAAAGCGTTCCACCGAACCAAACAGGGCCCGGTGTACCATCACCGGCTGGTGCCGCTCTCCGTCTTCCCCGACATACTCCAGCTCAAAGCGCGCCGGCAGGTTGAAGTCGAACTGCACCGTGCTCAGCTGCCACAAGCGCCCGAGCACGTCTACCAGCTTGATGTCGATCTTGGGCCCGTAAAACGCGGCCTCACCCGGAATCGTCGTGTACGGGATGCCCTTGCGATCAAGCGCGCTGCGGAGCGAGCCGACCGCCAGCTCCCAGTTTTCGTCCGAGCCCGCGTAGCTCGCGCGATCCTTCGGGTCCCAGGTGGAAAGCTCGACCTTGAAGTCGGTAAAGCCGAAGGTTTGGAGCACCGCCTGCGCGAAGTCGATGCAGCCGACCACCTCGTCCTCGATCTGTGACGGCATGCAAAAGATATGAGCGTCGTCCTGCGTAAAGCCACGCACGCGCAGCAGCCCATGCATGGTGCCCGAGCGCTCATAGCGGTACACGTTGCCCAGCTCCGCATAGCGCACCGGCAGGTCGCGGTAGCTCTTCGGCGAGTTCTTGTAAATGAGGATGTGGAACGGACAGTTCATGGGCTTCATGCGGTAGTCCGCATCGTCCAGCTCCATGGGCGTGAACATGTTTGCCGCGTAAAAGCCCTCGTGCCCGCTGGTCTGCCACAGGTTCACCTTCGCCACGTGCGGCGTGTAGACGAGCTCGTAGCCGCGACGCACGCACTCATCGCGCATCCAGTCTTCCATCGTCTTACGAATGGTCGCGCCCTTCGGATGCCAAAAAATCAGCCCGGCCCCGGCCAGCTCCTGGATGGAAAACAGGTCGAGCTGCTTGCCCAGCACCCGGTGGTCGCGCTTGGCGACCTCCTCCAGGTGTTTGAAATGCTCGTCCATCTGCTTCCCGTTGAAAAAAGCGGTGCCGTAGATGCGTTGCAGCTGTGGGTTGCGCTCATCGCCCAGCCAGTACGCTCCGGCCAGCGACAAAAGTTTGAACGCCTTAACGCGGCCGGTCGCGGGCACGTGCGGGCCACGGCAAAAATCGGTGAACTCGTTCTGCCCGGCTCCGGTCAGGTCCGAGCCGCCGTTCCCGGACTCCGGCGAATCGGTGCCGCCGTTACCAGGCTGCGGCGAGCCGGAGCCGCCATTCTTGTAAAGCGAGATCTGCTCGCCCGGTTTCGTAAAGCGCTCGATAAAGTGGACCTTCATGAAGTCGCCCTGGGCCCCGTAGTCGGCCAGGCCCTGCTCGCGCGGCACATACTCCCGCACAAACGGCGCATTGCGCGCGACGACCTCCGCCATTCGGCCTTCGACCAGCTTCAGGTCTTCTTCCCGGAGGGGCTGCGGCAGCAGCACGTCGTAGAAAAACCCGGCGTCAGTCGCGGGTCCATGCCCCAGCTTCACGCCGGGGTACAGCTCGGTAAGAGCAGTCGCCATCACGTGCGCGGCGGAGTGCCGCAGCACCCGCAGGGCGTCGGGGTCCGTTTCCTTCAGCAGCGAAAGCGCGACGTCCTCGCCCAGGGGCTCTTGGAGGTCCACAAGCCGCTCGGCACCCGGGTCCGGGTCGCCGTACATGGCAGCCTCG
>CAXTYP010000002.1:0-2420 GCA_964248435.1 uncultured Acidobacteriaceae bacterium
GATCGTGCCATGCATCAGGTCTGTGAGCCAAACCGAACCGAACCCGGTGCGGATGCTGTCGCCACCCGCGCCCTGCCATTGGCCGGTGACTGCATTGGTCGAGGCATCGATGCGGGTCACGGGATAGCCAAGCACCGTGGCCCAAACTGCCCCAAAGCCAAAGCTGATTTCGCCGCCCTCGCCCGGAATACCCGCTGCAATGGTGGCTGCGATTTTTGCAGTTGCCGTGTTCACGCGCGAGATCGTGCCGTCACCCTGATTGAGCGTCCACACGGAGCCGGAGCCTGCCGTGAGAAAGCGCGGTCCTTTGCCGACCGGCACCGTTGCGACCACTTTATTGGTCGCAGGGTCAATCTGCAGCAGGCTGTCGTGAGCGTGGGAGCTGACCCAAACGAATCCATCGGCGAAGAGCGGGTTGAACGAACCCGAAGGAAGGGCGACCGTAGCCACGATGCGGTTGCTGGCGGCATCGATTCGGGTCAGAGTGCTTTGGGCATTGGTCACGATCCAGATGGAGCCCGCACCCGCCGCGATGCCGCCCTCGGAGTCGGCCGGCCCGGCCGGCACTGTGGCAAGAATCGCCAGCGTTTTAGGGTCGGCCCTCAGCAGCGTGTGATCTCCGCACGACGGAATCCAAAGACTGCTAAAGGCAAACACCAGCCCGGAGCAGGGCTTCGAGGCGGTGATGGCGCGCCCGGTCTGGTTCGTAGCTGGGTCGAGTTCGGTCACAACACCGGCACGCGAGCTCGTGACCCAGACAGCATCGGGCGTTACGGCCATCCAGTCGGGCATGCCCGGCGCGTGAAACGTGGTATCTGGCTTGAGGCTTGCCATGGCGTGACGAAGGGCGGGTTGCGAAATGCCGGGCTTTGCCGGCCCATGCGAAACCGTTTGCCCGTTCGCGGAGACGCCGCAAAGCAGGGCCGCCAACAACACGTGCCGGCGGGGTGGCACCGGAAGCGACTTTTCGAAGAAAGCAGGCATGAAGTTTATCAACGCCCGGAATCGGGCTCGTTCCTTTGTACTACGTCGCGCTTCCTTCCGAGAATTGTCACGTGTGGTTTGCGAGTCCGCTACGCCCCGAATCCGGACGAGGTTCCTGCCAAGTCCTTCCCGGTGCATCGAGCCTTCGTAGCGGTGCAGCCATGCGTGCTGGAGAGGGAGGCCGCCGCATAGGGGGAAGTTATCGGCGGCATAAGTAGATCAGCAACAGCTCGGATTCACCGGCTGCGTTGGTCTATCTTGGTGTTACATGGATCGCCGCCAACCCACACTGTGTGTCGCTCCGCGCACGAAGCTCGTACAACGGGTCTGCTCACGCGTCCTCTGGACTTTTGCGTTGTTGATGCTGGTGACGTCCGGGCTGCCGCGTGCGTGGGCTGCCGCGCCGGCCACACCGCGTTTCGTGGTCGGCTGGTCGGTGTATGCAGGCTGGAACCCGTACTACTACATGGCAAAGTCCGGCATTCTGAAGCGCTGGGCGGATAAGTACCAGGTGGACATCCAGGTGCAGCGCTTTGATTACGCTGCCTCGCTCGATGCCTTTGTCGCAAAGAACCTGGACGCTTGCACCATGACCAACATGGAAGCCCTCGACATGCCGGCCGCGTCCGGCGTGGACTCAACTGCAATCGTTGTGGGCGATTACTCAAACGGCAATGACGCGATCCTGACGCGCAATGGGCTGGACCTCAAAACGCTCGCCGGGAAGCGCGTGATGCTGGTGCAGAAAACAGTCTCAGAGTACCTGCTGGAGCGGGCACTCGTGCTCAACGGTTTGGGGGACCTGGCAACGCACCTGAAGCTTGTGAATACCTCCGATTCGGACATCGTGGGCGCGTTTACCGGCAACTCTTCCAACCAGGCCGTGGTGACCTGGAAGCCGCTGGTGTCTGAGATCCTACGGCAGGACAAGGGCGTCACCGACATCTTTGATTCCTCCAAGATTCCCGGCGAGATTTTAGACCTCCTGGTGGTACGTACCGAAGTACTAAAGCGGCCCGACGGTTCAGGCGCGCGCTTCGCAAAAGCCATAACCGGCGCATGGTACGAGACCATGGCGCAGATGGCAGCGACTGGTGCAGCAAGCGATCGCGCTGTCGCCGGCAGCGCCGCGGCTTCGGGCGATTCGGTTGCGTCGTATCGCGAGCAACTGAAGACCACTTATTTGTTCTCGACCCCGGCGAACGCAACCGGGTTCACTGACAGTCCGAAGATGAAGCAGGAGATGGAGCTGGTGCGCCAGTTCTGCTTCCGGCACGGACTGCTGGGCGAACGGACCGCTTCGCCCGATGATGTGGCTGTGTTGTACCCGGATGGTACGGTACAGGGCAAAAAAGATCGTGTACGGCTGCGCTTCGACTCCACCTATATGCACCTGGCCCAGGGAGGCGGGCTGTAATGGCTGCTTCCGGCTTCCC
>CAXTYP010000002.1:2520-10009 GCA_964248435.1 uncultured Acidobacteriaceae bacterium
ACCTATATGCACCTGGCCCAGGGAGGCGGGCTGTAATGGCTGCTTCCGGCTTCCCCTTGGCGCACATCACCAATATCCAGGCGCGTCCGCGCGGGGCCGCGACGCTGGTGTTGTCGTGGCTGTTGTTTTTTGGGTGCATCGTGCTCTACGTTCATTTTTCAAACGCACGGCACCGTGACAATCCGGAGGACCGGATCGCACCCAGCGCACACCAGCTGATGGCGGGCTTGCATGCGGCGGTGCTACAGCCGGCCGAGGAAGACGAGGACCTGCCGGCGAATGCGAGCCGCTGGCAGCAGGTGAGCCACAGCATGTTGTGGAAGGACACAGTTGCGAGCTCGCGCCGTTTTCTGATCGCGCTTCTGCTGATGATACCGGCGATCCTGCTGGGCCTGCACATGGGCGTTTTCCCCTATGCGGGCGCGTTCTTTACGCGATTCACACTGTTTCTCGACAAGATCGTCGCGCTGTCACTGCTGCCGATCCTGTTTATCGTTTTCGGCATTGATGAGTGGTCCAAGATCATGCTGATGGTCATCGGTGTCGCGCCGACCCTAATGCTCGACACCTGCCAGATGGCCAAGGCGGTCCCGCGTGAGCAATTGGTCAAGGCGTTTACCCTGCGGTGCGGCAATCGCGATGTAGCCTACCGGGTGGTGCTGCCGCAGATCCTGCCACAGGTGATCAACAGTGTGCGGCTGAACCTGAAACCCTTGGCGCTGTTTCTTTTCGCGGGCGAAATGATCGCGTCGACCGACGGTCTTGCCTATCGCATCGCCTTGATGCGGCGGCATATGGGCATGGACGTCATCATCCCTTACGTGCTTTGGGTCGCACTGCTCCTGTTTCTGCTCGATGCCACCCTGCGGCTGGCCAACCGGAGGCTGCACCCATGGCTTTAGCCGCCACGCTTACCTCCCCTGCCGGACTCGATCACGCAGCCAGCCAGGTGGCGATCCGGGTTCAGGGTGTGTTTAAGCGCTACCCCGCGCAGGGTGGCGGTGCCCGCACCGTGCTTGCCGGGGTCGATCTTGCCATTGAGCCGGGCGAGTTCGTTGTGATCCTCGGCGAAACAGGCTGCGGAAAAAGCACGCTGCTGCGCCTGATGCTGGGCGAGGAGCTGCCGAGCGAAGGCACCGTGGACGTAGCCGGCTCACCCGTAAGACAGATCGATGCACGGTGCGGCTATGTGCCGCAGCGGTATTCACTCTTCCCCAACCTGACGGCTCACGGCAACGTGATGTTTGGACCCATGACCGCGCGCTACCACCTGTTTGGACCACTGCGGCCGAGCTACTACCGCTTTCGTCGGGAAATGCGGGAAGAAGCGATGCGGCAGTTGGCGCGCGTGGGGCTCAAGCCGACCGACGCCACCAAGTATCCTCACCGGATGTCGGGCGGCATGCAGCAGCGGCTCGCGATCGCGCAGGCGCTGGTCATGCAGCCCTCGGTGCTGCTGCTCGACGAAGCCTTTTCGGCGCTAGATCCTTCCACACGGATCAGCCTCCAGGAGCTGCTGCTCGGCATCTGGCGTGAAACGAAGCCGACCGTCGTGTTTGTGACGCACAACGTAGCCGAAGCCTTGTTTCTGGGAACCCGGCTGGTTGTGCTGGCACCTTACAGCGACGAAATGGGAACAAACGTCGCGGCGGATATGCCCATTCCGCGCTCGGAGCAGCCGTTTCTGGAGCGCCGGCACACGCCCGAGTTCACCGAGCTGCTGGCGTATGTGGAGCAGCTCTCGTACGGAATTCACCGGTCTTCCTCATCGCTCGAAAACAAATCCAAGGTTTACCTCAGCCCGACGGTTCGCGGGAGGGCTCAATGAAGATGCGCGCAAACAAGCATTTGCCGCGTTTGCCGCTCCTGCCGGCAAGCCTGGCAACAGCGTTGCTTACAGCAGGGGCCTGGGTCACCATGGGCAGCGTTCACGCGCAGGACGCCACGCCCGCACCGTCCTCGCCCGCGTTCTTTGAAGGAAAGGTACAACCGGTGCTGAGCGCCCGCTGCTACGGGTGCCACACCACCCGCATGGCAGGCGGATTGCGCCTGGACTCACGCGAAGCGATGCTGAAGGGCGGCGACTCGGGCCCTGTTGTCGTGCCAGGCGACCCTTCGAAAAGTCTGCTGGTCGAGGCCGTGCACCAATCAGGCGACCTGAAGATGCCGCCCAAGGGCCCGAAGCTATCAGACGCGGAAATCGCGGATATTGAGAGCTGGATCAAGGCGGGAGCCGTTTGGGGAGCTGCCGGCCCGGCAACTCCAGCTGCTATCGCCCCGACACCGGCACCTTCAAGTGCAGAGGCGAAAGCCACAGCCGCGTCCATGCCGGCGACAGTGCCGTCCCCTGCCCCGACCGCAACAGACGCCGTCGCTGCCGCGCACGCCAAACTCGTGCCCGCCGCCGCGCAAGACAGCGATTTCTTTGAAAACAAAGTGCGACCGATCCTGGCCAACAACTGCTACAGCTGCCACACGGAAGGCGCCGCCGCCGACCTCCACGTGGACACGCGCGAAGCGTTGCTCAAGGGCGGCGAATCCGGTCCGGCCATCGTCGCGGGCGACCCCACGAGGAGTCTCCTGCTGGCAGCGGTCGAGCAGACAGGCCACTTGAAAATGCCGAAAGGCGCCTCGAAGCTGAGCGAGACCGACATCGAAACCCTGCGTACCTGGGTCAAGATGGGTGCGCCGTGGTCCACTCCGCCCACCGCTATCGCCGCTTCCCCGGTGCGTGCAGGAGACACGCTTACCGCCGAGCAAAAAGCCTTCTGGTCCTTCCAGCCCATCCGCATGCCGCAGGAGCCCGGGCTTGCGAAAGTTTCGGGTACCGCCGCCTACGCGCACTGGGCGCGCACCCCGATCGATAAGTTCGTGCTGGCGAAGCTGCTGGAGCAAGGGCTGACGCCGGCCGCCCCTGCCTCTCGCGCTACCTTGATCCGCCGCGCCACGCTCGACCTGCATGGTGTGCCGCCTACTCCGGAAGAGGTGGACGCGTTTGAACGGGACCGGAGCCCCGACGCGTTTGCCAAGGTGGTCGACCGTCTGCTCGCGTCGCCGCACTACGGGGAGCGCTGGGGCCGCCACTGGCTGGATGTTGCGCGCTACGCCGATGACGACGTGCGCGGGCTGGATCCGAAAGGACGCGGCTACATGCCGTTCCAGGGTGCGTACCAGTATCGTGACTGGGTGATCAAAGCTGTCAACGCGGACGTGCCCTACGATCGCTTTGTCCGTATGCAGCTGGCCGGAGACTTTCTGGCAAAAGACGCGCATGATGACGCGAGCCGCGACGCCCTGGCGGCCACAGCATACCTGGGCGATGGACCATGGCTTTGGGACCAGGCGGAACCCGTGCAGGGCCGTGCCGATGAGCGCGCCGAGCGGGTCGATGCTGTTTCACGCGGGCTGATGGGGCTGACAGTCGGTTGCGCGCGCTGCCACAACCATAAATACGACCCAATCTCGCAAAAGGATTACTACTCCATGGCCGGCCTGTTTGCCAGCTCGACCTACAAGGAGTACCCGACTGCCTCGGCACCCGAGGTCCACGCGTACCAGGCTCGGTTTCACGAGTACGTGCAGTTGCAGACAGAGCGCGACGAGTTTCTGAAGCAGGAGAACAGGTCGCTTGCGAATGCATTGAGCTACCAGACGGCCAAGTACATGGTGGGTGCCTGGCGCGTGCTGGGCAAGCCGAAGATGAAGATCAACGAGGCGGCAGACGCCGACAGCCTGGACCCGCAACTGCTGGAGCGCTGGGTGGACTACCTGAAAGTTCCGGCGAAGTACCCATATACCAGGGATTTTCAGGCCATGGTCGCGGCCGGCGGAGCGGAAGACCAGGCGAAGACGCTGGGAGCGATCTTTCAGAAGACCGTGCTGCGCGTCGCGGCCTCGCAGCACGAGGTGGAACAGGCCAACGAGGAGATCCGCATCAAGGCGGGCTCGGAAAAGCGTTCGCAATACGTGGACACAACGCCGGACAAGTTTGAAACTTTTGACCAGTTCTGCCCCGGCTGCTCGCTCGAGGTCAAAAGCCTGCCCGAGACCGAGGTGCAGTTGTTCGACGACCTGTTCGTCGGGGCGCCGGCGGAAGAGGTCAACAGCAAACCCCGGCCAGGGGTGCTGTCGTTCCGCGGTTGGGAGCTGAAGCGCCGCTTGAGCCCGCAATGGCAGGAATACCTGGGGGCTTTGAACGATCGCATCGATGAGGCGAAGAAGGAGCTGCCGGCCTACCCCTACGTCAATGGCGTGGCCGACCTGCCGCAGCCCGTCGACGTGCGCCTGAACCTGCGTGGCAACCCGCACAACCTGGGCGACCCTGTGCCCAGGAAGTTTCTGACGGTCCTGAGCACGCCCGATGCCAAGCCTTTTGCGCAAGGCAGCGGACGCTTGGAGTTTGCCAATGCCCTGATCGCGAGTCCAATCTTTTCACGGGTCTATGTGAACCGCGTTTGGAAGTGGCACTTCGGCTCAGGCATCGTAAACACGCCGGATGACTTCGGCATACGCGGCGACGCGCCTTCCAATCCAGCGCTGCTTGAATACCTGGCAGCGGACTTCGAGGCCAAGGGGATGTCGTTAAAAGCCCTGCAGCGCGAGATCATGCTGTCCGCTGTCTACCAGCAAGGCGACGAGGAGTCGCCGGAAGCACACGAGAAGGATGGGGCCAACCGGATGTACTCGCATTTTTCGCGCCAGCGCATGGATGCGGAAACACTGCGCGACTCCGTGCTGGCGGTCGCGGGCGACCTGGACGCAAAAGATGCGGGGGGACCGCCGAGCGAGCTGAAACTCGACACGACGCGGCGCACGGTGTATCTCAAGGTCAGCCGCTTTCATTTGGCGCAATACCTCGAGGTCTTTGATTTTCCCAATCCGGGCTTTTCTGCCGACCAGCGCTTTTCAAGCAACGTACCGCTGCAACGGCTGTATTTTATGAACGACCCCTTTGTGTACGAACAGGCGGGCAAGCTGGCCGATCGCGTGTACGCGCAGGGCACCGATGAGGCACGTATCCGTGAAGCGTATCGACTGTTGTACGGACGAGCGCCCTCGGCCAAGGAACTGGAGTTGGGCGAAGCTTTTTTAAAGACCACGCCTGAAAAACCGGGCTACGCCGTGGAAGGCGAGCCGGTCACGGCGTGGAAGGAATATGCTCGCATCCTGCTGAGTTCTAACGAGTTCGAGTTCATCAACTAAAGACAGCCATTTGTACGTGACAGGGGTAAACCGTGATTCACCGACCAAAATCAGGAACTTTGAATCGTCGCCAGGCATTGTGCCAGATGGGCGCGGGCTTTGGCATGCTCGGACTTGCCAGCCTGCTCGGAGAGTCGATTGCACGGGCTGAGTCACCGGCCGCGGGACCCCTGGGCAGCCTCACCGGCCAAGCTCCCTGGATGCTGAACGACGCTGCGTTCAAGCCCAAGGCCAAGCGCGTCATCTTTCTGTTTATGAACGGCGGCATGTCGCCGATCGACAGCTTTGACTACAAGCCGATGCTGGAAAAGTACAACGGCCAGCCCATGCCGGGCGGCATCCTGTCGCATGAACGGCAGGTGGGCGGCATTATGCAGTCTCCGTTCAAGTTCAAGAAGCATGGGCAAAGCGGCGCTGATTTTTCCGAAATCTGGCCGCATCTGGCCGAGTGCGCAGACGATATCTGCTTTGTGAAATCGGTCTTCACCGAGATCCCAAATCATGAGCCAGCGCTGCGCATGATGAACACAGGCGCGAACATCCCCGGGCGGCCTTCCATGGGCTCCTGGATGACCTATGGCCTTGGAGCGACGAACCAGAGCCTGCCGGGCTTCGTGGTGTTGTGCCCGGATACGCCAACAACCGTCGGGCCACCACTGTGGAGCTCGACCTTCCTGTCGCCCGTGCACCAGGGCACGTTTGTGTCGGACCGGGTGAGTGACCACGGGGAGTTCGACCCCAAAAAGCTGATTTTTGACGCATCCAACGATCGTTTCGATCTGAAGCAACAGCGGCGCGAGCTGGACCTGGTAGAGCAGCTCGACACCTTGAACCTGGACGCGGACCGCTCGTCGGCGCACGACCCGCAGCTGGAAGCGACCATCTCGTCGATGGAGACCGCGTACCGCATGCAGACCGAGGCACCGGACGTATTCGATGTCCGTAAGGAGAGCGAGGCGACACAGAAGCTGTACGGCGAAGGCTCGACGGCGCGGGGCTGCTTGACCGCCGCGCGGCTGGTTGAACGCGGCGTGCGCATGGTGCAGGTGTACTACGCCAAGGGCGACCCGTGGGATCACCACTATGACATTGAGCTGCACCGCAAAACCGCGCGCGACTCCGACCAGCCGTTCGCGGCGCTGATCAAAGATTTGAAGTCGCGTGGACTGCTTGATGAAACCCTGATTGTGTGCGGCTCAGAGTTCGGACGGACCCCGGTCGTTGAAACAGGCGGTGGCTTCGGGGGCGGCGCGCACAACGGCCGCGACCACAACCCGCACGGCTTTACCATGTGGCTGGCGGGCGGTGGCGTCAAGGGCGGGATGAGCTACGGGGCGACTGATGATTTCGGCTGGAAAGCTGTCGACAAGCCCGTGCACGTGCACGATGTGCATGCCACAATCCTGCACCTTCTCGGGATTGAACACACCAAGCTCACCTATCGCTACAGTGGCCGCGACTATCGATTGACCGATGTATCGGGCGATGTCATTCACGACATTATCGCTTGATGCTTCTGCAGCAGGTAGGGCGCTGGTCGCCGCAACACCGCGTGCTTGACAAGCGCTTGCAACGAGGTTTGAAGCGAGGCGCGAGGCACTTCCTTAACTTGATTTTGGAGAACTATGAAGAAGGTTTTGTTGCTTGTGATGGCGGTCTGGTTTGGTGCGAATGCCCTGGCTGCGGACGTGAAAACGATTCAGGTGCATGCGAAGCGCTTTGAATATGTGCCGGCCGAGATCACCATGAAAAAAGGCGAGACCGTCAAGCTTGAGCTGGTGTCAGACGACGTGGCACACAGCCTGCGCATTGATCCGCTCAATGTCAACGTCAGGATGCCGGTCGGTGAAACCGTTGAAACGACGATCACACCCGAACAGACGGGCGACTTTAAAGGGCGGTGCGGTGTGTATTGCGGCAAGGGCCACGGAGAAATGTTCTTCACGATCCACGTGGTGGACGGCCAGTAGGTGCGGTCTCGAATCACCTGGGCTGCCCTGCTGAGTGTTGCGCTGACGGGGTGTAGGGCTACGGTACCGTCGAAGTTTGAAACCGTGAGCGTGGACTGGATCAAGCACCACGTCACGGTAGGCGGCAAGGCCGACCGCAACCCGTTTCAGCCGGCCGCGGCCAATATCGAAGATGGCAAACAGGCGTTTACCCAGTACTGCATGGTGTGCCACGGGCTTGACGGGCAGAATACCGGGGTGCCGTTCGCGGAAACGGTGTCGCCCCCGATTCCGTCCCTGGCCTCGAAAGAGGTACAAAGCTACACGGACGGACAACT
>CAXTYP010000002.1:10109-17255 GCA_964248435.1 uncultured Acidobacteriaceae bacterium
TCGTAGTGCTCACGGCTTTCCTGCCGCATGGTGCCGCTTGCCGGAACAGGCCAGATCGTCATGTTGGGAAGCGCAAGCCGTCCCGGCTTGCCGCCCAGCGAGAGAAGGCCTGCTTCAAGCTCCAGCAGGTCGCCGCGCGTCAGCTCCAGAACGTGCTCGTCCGGCTGGTAGATGGTGCCGACCGGGTAATCAAGAAACGGGGTGCGAGTCTGCTCAATGTGATTGCCAAGAATATGAGCGACGGCTTTGCCGTCGGTGAAGCGGATCATGCGCTCCGTGCTGGCCTGGAAAGCGGGAAAGTCCTCAACGTACAACCGTCCGGGGTACACGCTATCACCGGCAAAAAGGATCGCAGTTTGCCGGTCAAAGAAGGCAAGGCTCAGGGCGGAATGACCGGGAATCGCGAGCACATCGATCACGCGGCTGCCCAGGTCGATGTGGCCGGGGTCGTCGGGCCAATGAGCGATTTCGAAGAACTGTTTGGTCGCTTCGAGCTCCGGTGGCAGAAAGGTGATGGGCATCGCGGGGTCATGAAGCGCCTGCACGGCACCGTCCCCGGCAATGTGGTCGCCGTGTGGGTGCGTGTGCGCGACAACCAGCGGAATGGACGTGCGACCGTTTCGGGTGAGCCAGTTGTGCACTGTGCTCTGCAACGTGGGCACAAGGTTGCCATTGCGCGAGCCGGTGTCGAGCAGCAGCGCGCGGTCTTTTCCAAAAAACAGAAACAGAAATGGCTTCTCGTAATCCGTGCAGCCGGACTGGCGCAAAAGATACAGATCAGGGTTGTATTCATGCACCTGCCACTCAGGCATTTCCATGCACCTGGGGCCACCGGTCTGCCACTGCCGGGGCAAGTTGCCGGGTCGGATGGAGCCACCATCGGGCTCGGGAAGCTGCGCGCAACCCAGGCCGGCGGCGGCTGCGAAGATGAGTGCAACAACACAAAGGCGAACTTTCACGGAGAATGGACCTCACAAATAGACGGCTCTTGAGAAAGTCAGGGGTGCGCTCAATGTAAACGAGGCGGGCGTTCCCCACAAGAACAGCTGCGGCGGAAAGCTTCGCGCTCCTTTTTCATGGCAGGATGGAGCCATGTATGGTGGATGAACCGGACAATGAGAAAGTCGTGGATGGGTCGCGCGATATTGCTGGCCGTTGGTTGGGGCGTGTTCCTCGGGAGTGCGCCGATGCGTGGTGTGACCAAGGCGCCGGACCGCACCCTTTATAGCTTTTCGCTGGTCAAGCCGGACGGGGCTACCCTGCCGCTCGCAGCATACAAGGGCAAAGTGGTCGTGCTTGTGAACCTGGCTAGCCACTCCAGCTTTGCCGACCAGCTGCCCGCCCTCAACAAGCTGGCACAGGATGGCGAAGCGCAAGGGCTGGTGGTGATAGGAATCCCGTCCAATGATTTCGGCGCGGAAGAGCCGGGGGACGCTGGTGAGACCGCAAAATGGTATGCGGCGCAGCATGTCAGTTTCCCCGTCATGGCGAAAGGCTCCGTTTGCGGCAAGGACCAATTACCGCTTTACGCTTTCTTGACAGAACAGCGGAAAAAGCCTGGAGCCTCTGGCAGCGATGAACCGGGGGAACAGAAGGACGGCAAGAACGACGTCCACTGGAGCTATACCAAGTTCATTGTGACGCGCGAAGGGCAGGTCGGGGCCCGCTTTGAACCAGACGTGGCTCCGGACAGCCCCGAGTTCCAGATCGCAATAGAGAAAGCGTTAAAAGGTACGCTCAAGCCCGGCGGTGATCCGGCCGTGAAAGGAGTCCTGCCCCAGGGCGCCAACGATGAGGATGACGGAGGAGGCTCTTGAGGCAACGTACTCCGCGGGATCGCACCCTGCCTCCCTTCTCGCGCCGCATTACGGACTGCCATCACTCCGCTGCTACGACTTCGGTAGCCGGATCGTGATCCAGGGCGAAGTCCGCGGCACCGCCGTGGTCCGGAGCGGCACCATGGATCGCTTTTTGATGCTTTCGCAGGTCGCTTTCAGCCTTGAGCAAGCGTTCCTGCCGTTGATGCGCGCGATTCCGCAGTCCGGCCTCGCTCAGGCCGACCAGCAAGGCTGGCGATTCGGGTTGTTGCGCAGAGTGGAGAAACTGGTTCAGTTCAGTGCAAAGCCGGCAAGGTACTGCTTCTGTATCCATTCCACTAAGGATAGGTCATCGGCGGCAATGGTTGTTTGGCGACAAGAAAACCCCGGCTTCACCGGGTTGGGGAGGTTGAGGAACCAAGTACTCCCTGACTTGGTCTAGTCGGTTAAGACTAGGCAGCAAGCGCAAACGCTGGGGCTACCGACTTGGTCGGGAAGCTCACAACATTCGACTTGCTGGCGAAAACACCCTTGTTGGCATGTGTCGTCTGTGTGTCCGGTCACGGAGGCCACACCACCCGGCTCGTCAGCTCTCTATTCCCTGCCCCCGTCGAAACCGTGACGGGCCCACCGCAAGGCTTGCTGCCCGCACTGGCAGAAGCACTCCGGTGGACCCGGCGGGAGTCGAACCCGCGTCCGAAGACGTGAATGAAAGTCTGTCTCTTCACGAGCGTTACACTCCCCTTGAAAGGGGAAGCCTGGATGCCACGGCCGTGCTGCAGGCCGAGGCTGAATCTGAAAGA
Organism: uncultured Acidobacteriaceae bacterium; assembly: GCA_964248435.1. Lineage (GTDB taxonomy): Bacteria > Acidobacteriota > Terriglobia > Terriglobales > Acidobacteriaceae > EB88. The sequence continues at coordinate 12,730 of CAXTYP010000002.1, forward strand.
ACCTGCCGCATTCGCGGTTTGAGCCTTGGCTCATCACGCAGTATAGATGGATCGCCGCACCGCTTCAAGAGCAAAGCTCTCATTGGACGCGGCTGTTGGCCTCGATAAAGGCAGCTGTTGCGTCATGCAGTGCTTTCGCACTCGCCTCCTGCACATACACCATGTGCCCGGTGGGAAACCAGTGATAGCTGATGTTGCTTTGGAGGCCGGCCGGGATCGGCAGGTGTTTCATCTCGTACTCGGCGCCAAAGAAAAGCGTACCCACGTCGAAATAACCACCCATCAGCAGCACATGGAGGTGCGGGTTGCGCTTCATGGCAGATGCGAGGTCGGGCATCACGTTCAGCGGACCTTCCCAGCCGGCTGCCGTGGGCCCATGGTGCTCATTGTTCCAGTGGAAGCCGGGCTCACGCGCGGTCGGTTTGTAAACCAGGTCCTGCCCGTACATCAGCTCTGTATGTGCGTACTGGTTCATGGCGTTCAGAAATGATGGCGAGGTCGCGGCCGAGAACGGATCGTAGGCGGCATCGGTTGCGAGCGGGTCCATTGCAGGGCCTTCAAACCGGGTGTCCAGGCGGCCCGTGGTGAGGGCGGCGTCGGTCTGTAGCAGCGCTGAAAACTCGGCCCCGCTCAGGCGCAGGTCGGCCTTGAGCCAGGTCGCCGCGGGCACGCCAGTGTAACCGGCAAGCCTGCCGGCAATGGCCTGCTTGCGGTCCGGGGACAGGTCTGCCCCGGCATGCAGAGCCGCCGCATAGTCGGCCAGCGCGAACTGCTCGACCTCGTGCAGGAAAGGCTCCAGCTGGGGCGAAGCCGAGGCCAGCTTGTGGTGGAACCAGGCGGTGGCCGCGAACGAAGGCAAGGACAGGAAATACGGCTCGTCGGTCCCGGGGTACGCCTGGGGGCCGTCGGCCGAGTCGTTGAAGTTCAAGATCTGCGACAGCAGCACGACCCCATTCAGGTCGATGGATGCCAGGTCATTAGCGAGCACGGCGGAGCGAGTTGTGCCGTAGCTTTCGCCGAATAGGAAGCGCGGCGAGGTCCAACGGTTGTTCTTTGAAAGCCATTTGCGGATGAACCTCGCAAACGCCTGCGCGTCTTCATCCACGCCGTAAAAGGCCTTCATCGCATCGCGGCCTTCCACGCGCGAGTAGCCTGCACCGGGCGCATCGATAAAAACCAGGTCAGAAGCGTCGAGCAGCGTGTACGGGTTGTCGGCCAGGCGGTAAGGTCCACCGCTCGGGTGTTCCAGATCGTGCAGAATCACGCGCCGCGGTCCGAAGGCACCCAGGTGGAGATACATGGTGGGCGAGCCGGGGCCGCCGTTGTAGATAAAGGTCACGGGCCGGTTTGTAGGGTCCTGTTTGCTGTCCGTCCGAAGATAGGCGGTGTAGAACATCCGCGCGGTCGCAACCCGGTCCTGCGGCTTCGCCAGCAGGTCCACGGAGGAGTCACTCGTCGGGTGGCCTTCGGCAGTCAGCATGGCATCCTGCGCGTCGGAAGAACCCACAACGATCGTGCCGGCAACCGCACGGTAGCTGATGCGCTGACCGTTAACGGTCACGGCTCCTGCCGTTTGTGAATCAAGGGGCGATGCGATCAGTGGTGGGCTGGCCTCGTGGGCGGGTTTGCCTCCGTCCTGCGCGAGGAGGCCGAGACCGGCGGTTGTGCTGAGAAGGGCAATGGCCGCGACTCGGAGCATGGCGAGCATCCTTGTGGGACGAGAGTGCCTGCATCATCTCATGGGCCGGAGCCTTTTTGACCATGGCAAGGAAGAAGTCCTAAGCGCCTCGAACGCTGAAGGGCAGGAAACTTCTGCCCTTCAGCGCAGATGACGTTGCCTGCCCTACCAGCCGATGCCAAAAGCTATGTGTTCCGGCTGCCCGGTTGTGATGGTTGAGCTCTGCCCCGCCACATCGTCGTAGGCGAAGCCATAAGCCAGGCCGTTGACGCTGTGCCGATGCCAGAACGCGGCATAGTAGTTCGCCGGGGCAGCGGAGTAGTAGGCTGACGGCGTTGCCCAGGTACTGGAGTTCAGCACAACGTGCCGGTTGAATGCCGCGCATAGCTGCGCCTCAACCGCCAGTTCGATCTGGTTGCGATCCGCATTCGAGCCGTCGCCGGTCGCGAAGACGCCGTTGCAACCGAGTACCTGCTGGGTATTCGGGTACCCGATGACATAGTTCGTGCCACCCTGGAAAGCGCCATTGCCAGTGTTGACTTCGTTCAGCACGAAGTTGTTGCCACTGGTGTAACCCGAAAAGCTGCGTGCGCCGATGGAGACGTTCAGCGGCGTCCCGGCATAGTAGCTCCAGGCCTGGCTGATATAGCTGTCGAAGTAGTTGCCGTTGGCCTGCCCTGCTCCAAACGTAGTCTTGGCCGGCGAGAAGATCCGAAGGTTGTTGACCCCGGTGGAGGTGAAGTTGCTAGGCAGCTCCGAGCTATATTCCTGGTCGATCTGCGCCACCGTTTCCGTGATGCCGGTCTGCTGGTGGAAGGTGCGGTTGGCTCCATAAACATCAAGAAGCAGCGGCAGGCCGAACTCGTCCACCTGTGTGGTGTTGATGAACACGCCTGAACTGTTGTAGGTGAACTCGTACCAGTCAAAGTGCACGTTGATGTTAGGGTCGCTGGTATTTTGCGGGTTTGGCCCAGCATAGCCGTTACCGATGATAGGTATATAAACCGGTTCGCCCAGCGAGATGTAGATACGTCCGGAGTACATCTGGGGCAGCTTCAGCAGTTTCGACTGTGCCAGGGTGAAGGAGTAATTGGGATAATTCACACCGTTCTTGGTGAGGTGGCCCGGACCATTGTTATCTGCCGCAGAGACTTCAGTGATGGTACCGTCCGGCTTTACCCAGCTGAACACATTGGTCTTCGGGTCGATGGCGAGAACCTCAACATAAACCTGGCCGTCGGAGAATGCTCCGTTGGTGTTGTTATTCAGATCGATGCCGATGAAGCCGGGATAGATTGTGTAGTTGAAATTTCCGCTGCCGCTGCCGCTGCTGCCTCCCGACGCGCCGTTACTGGTCGTGAAAAGAAGGTTGCGTGAGTCGTTCGATTGGAACCCGACAGAAAGACCACTGCCGAAAGCTGCCGCCGTCGTCGGTCCCCCAATTGCGATGGTAGCCAGGCCGGTTGCCGGGGGGAAATTGGTCCCCGAGGCAGAAGCAGTCACAAACAGCTTATGACTCTGATCATTCGCCTGGAAGGTCACATACAAACTGCCGTTGGCCGCCGCAAGAGTGGGCGGCGTACCCATCGCGATGTTTGGGTAAGCCGTCGCTCCCCCGAAGTTGCCGTTGGAAGATGAGCTGACATAAAGAATGTTACGGCTGTCGTTGGCGATGAATCCGAGGTAGAGGTTGTTGTTAAACGCCGCGAGCGAAGGTGCTCCATTGGTGCTGTCTCCACCATCAACATGTGTGGAAAAATTCACACCATCCGACGATTGACCGATCCAGACAGCGTGGCCTGCATCATTCGCTTCGAATGCGACGTAAAGCACGCCGTTCAGCGCCGCCAGCGATGGCGCGCTGCCGATCTGGATATTGGGGTAGCCCTGGGCCTGGGAAAAGTTCACGCCGTCGCTGGAGGACGCAATAAAAAGCTCGTGGCTGGGGTCGTTTGCCTGGAACGAAAGGTAAAGCTTGTTATTAAAAACGGCAAGTGAAGGTGCTGAACCCATCTGAATGCCCGGGTAGCTCGTCGCCCCCGGAAAGTTGATGCCGTCGGTCGACGAGGTGACATAAAGAATATTACGGGAGTCGTTCGCCCGGAACGCGGCATACAATTTGCCGTTGAAATTGGCAAATGCCGGAGCCGAGCCCATGGCCACATTCGGGCTGACCGTCGCCGCGGCAAAATTCAGGCTTTGCGCCTGCAGACTGAAGTGGGCTGGTACAGCGAACAACAGGGCGGCTAAAACGGCTTCGGGGGAGTTGAGCTTAAGTCGCAAAGGAGCCTCGGGAACCGGTTGGATTAGGAGCTGGTGTTTAACACACGGCCTCCGGTGAAAATGCTGCATTCGTTCAGCTGCTGTCAAGATCATTCGGTGCGGCGCTCTGTCTGGTCACAAAGGCGCAGCACCGGCCCAGTACCTGCACCCGCCTCTACCTGCTTTTCAGCCGTTCATCCAGCTCCTCCAGTAACATCGGGGCCCTGCCGCAAGTCGGCCTCAGTGACGAACAGGGGCGCCTGTTTCACCGGCCGCCGGCTCAGGCACGTTTGTGACGCACCGGACCAGTGGAAGCGCGGATCATGAGGCGGGGTTCAAGCAGGTATTCGTGACTCCCGTTCTCATCTGCGGGCGATCCGTCGATCGAAGACTTGTACTGGTAAAGGCTGCGAAAGGCGAGCGCGGCGAGCTCCGTGCGCGGCACCACAAGCGTGGTGAGCGCCGGCTGCGTGTAGGCACTCAGGCTAATGCCATCAAAGCCGATGATCGACATGTCCTCAGGGATCCGAAGCTTCGCCTCGCGGATCGCCCCCATGGCTCCAATCGCTGTCAGGTCATTCGAGGC
>CAXTYP010000002.1:17355-28334 GCA_964248435.1 uncultured Acidobacteriaceae bacterium
TTGCGCCGGGAGAAGGTATGAATCAGGTGATCGTCCAACTCCGACGTCATCACGGCGACCCCATCCACCTTGCGCTGCAGCATGCGTGCGACGCAATTCTCCATCCGCTTGGGGTCGTAGTTGGTGTTGGCGATTAGCACCTCCTGGTTGTGTTCGACCGCGTTGTCTTCAAACGCCTTGACCAGTTCTGGAAAGTATGGATTTGTGATGTCCGAAATGATCAGCCCATACATGCCGCTGCGGCCTGTTCCCAGCGTGCGCGCATTGCCGTCGGGATAAAAGTTAAGCGCCTGGATGGCATCGCGCACCCGGGCAGCCGTCGCCGGCGTGACAAATGCACTGCCATTGATCACGCGCGAGACCGTTGCAGTGGACACTTGTGCACGATGAGCCACCGCCAGGATGTTCATGCACCCATCATGCCGCAAGCTCGCGAATTTGCGAAGGGGCGGCATGGAACCCTTTCCGAACAGGGGAAGCTGCTTAACTGCTACAAAGACGGCGGCCCAGCGCCGCAGGCCGCCACGACGCGGTCGAGCCTCGGTCGAGACTGGGTCTGGGCTGGGTCTGGAGCCCGGTCGCGGCGCCTGTTTTCTTTCTTGTTGACAAGGCTTGAATGCAGTGTCGATACTTCGGCTCACCCTTTACGAGGGGCGTTTGCGGCTTCGCATGCAAGCGATTACATCGCCCTCTGTCGAACGCAGCAGAACGGCAGTTTCACCACTTGGAGGCAAACTCGATGTACCGATTCTCAGGACGCTCAATGAATATAGGCCAGGTCTGCACCAGCCGCTTTCCAGCACTCGCCGGAGCGAGCGTATGCGCGTCACTAGCGTTTCTGATGAGCGCGCCGTGCCTGGCCCAAACCAGCAGCGGCATTTTTGGAACCATTACGGACAGCTCCGGCGCCACGGTGGCCGGTGCTTCCATCGTTGCGACCAACGTTGCCACGGGCGTGACGTATAACGCCACCACGAACAGCGACGGCACCTACCGGATCGAGCAGCTTCCACCCGCCAGCTACACCATGCAGGTCACGATAGCAGGGTTTGACACACAGAACCTTGAATCCTTTCAGCTGCTGATCGATCAGCGTTCCCAGCAAAACTTCACGCTGAGCGTGGGCAAGTCCACCGAGAACATCTCGGTTTCTGCCGCTTCCCTGCTGATTGAAACCGAGAACTCCAACCAGGGGCAGGTGATCGGCACCCAGCAGATTCAGCAGTTGCCGCTGAATGGTCGCGACTACCTGCAGCTGGCGGAGCTTTCGGCCGGCGTCACGCCGATCGTCCCCGGCATGAGCTCCCCTGCGTCACAATGGACCGGTACCTCTACCGTCAGTGTGGCGATCGCAGGCTTGAACGAAGACAATACCAGCTACCTCTACGACGGCATCGAGACGCGCAACGCCTGGTATGGTGCAGAGGGTTTGCTGCCGTCAATTGACAACATCCAGGAGTTTGACGTCGTTCAGTCCGGCGCTCCGGCCCAGTTCAGCCATGGTGCCGCTTTTATCAACGTCGTCACACGTTCCGGCACGAACGAGCTGCATGGGTCCGTGTTTGAGTTTCTCCGCAACAATGATTTCGACGCACGCAACTATTTCGATCAGGGGGGCCCACCCCCGTTTCACCAGAACCAGTTCGGTGCCCGTCTTGGCGGGCCTATCAAGAAGAACAAGATGTTCTTCTTTCTGAACTATGAGGGATTCCGACAGATTTTCCCTTCGGATAACCTCTACAACGTTCCTACAGCACAACAACTAGCGGGTGATTTTAGGGCCAGCAGCAAGCAGCTCTATAACCCCTTTACCGGGTTGCCCTTTGCAAATAATCAGATTCCAACGAGTCTGTTTAATAAAACTGGGCAAAAGATTCTTTCCTACTACCCTGCCACGAATGGAAATTACAGTGGTGGCAGCAATTACCTGAACGTGGGCACCACGATCGATAATTGGGATCAGGAAAGTGCAAGATTTGATTACACCGTATCCGCCAAGGACAATGTCTTTGCCCGATACACAATGCAGAGCCAGACTACAACCCAAAATAACATCACGCCGAGTCGGCAGATTGTTTTTCCCTCAAACCCCAAGAATGTAACCGTAGGCTGGACTCATGTTTTCGCGCCCAACCTGGTGAACAACGTCCGCTATGGTTGGACTCACACAGCCACTGGCGAACAACGCGGTGACGGCTACAATGCTTCGCTTGCTAATCCATTGGGCTTACTAAACGAAGTCGATCAGCCCGGTTCTTACGGCCCTCCATCCTTCAGTGTCAATGGTTATGTCAATCCAGGGTCGACGGAGGGAACCAACATCATCCGCGAAGGTCTTAACATGTGGACGGATCAGTTGTCGTGGCAGAAGGGTAATCAGCAAATCACGGGTGGCATTGATATCCGGTATGAGCCGATCTTCATGTACGAAGACTGGGCGGCAACCAACGTGGCTTTCAACGGCAACTACAGCGGCGATTCGATCGCCGATATCCTGCTCGGCGTTCCGTCCAGCAGCTTTACGGCCCTCGGTGATCCTACACTGAACCTGAGAATGTGGTATCAGTCCTACTTCATTCAAGACAATGTGAAGCTGAAAAAGAACTTCAGCGTTAACGTCGGGCTCAACTATGAGTACCAGCAGCAACCGGTGGACACGGCAAATCATGTCGGCAGCTTCGACATAGCTGCCGGGCAAAGCCTTTCATACCCGGATACCAACAAGCTCGGCCTAAGCCGCGCGATGGTACATTCCAAATATCTGAACTTCGCGCCCCGGCTCGGATTCAACTATGTGCCTTTTGCAAACGGTGCCACCGATGTAAAAGGCGGCTTCGGCATCTATTACACCCAGCCTAACATAAACCAGTACGAAGTAGAAGTAGATACAACCAAGTACTACCTTATTGAAAGTTATAATAACTCAACACAAACAAGTAATCCTTTTGCACCGCCGCCCCCAGGCACGACTCGGCCGCAGCCGGGGCCGCCCACTTTCACTATCAACCAGCTTTACGATCCGACGAGCCAAGGTGGCGGACCTACAGCATCGTTCATCCAGCCCAACGGCAAGACCCCCTATGTGTATGAGTGGAATCTGACGATCGACCACACGATCAAAAACTGGCTGTTGGAGGTGGCTTACCTTGGAAGCGCCGCGCACCATTACGAGGAGCGACCAAACATCGCGCCTTTGCAACCAGATGGGAGCACTCGATACAATCTGCCCAATGGCAAGCCGGTCATTCCGGGCGGTACAGCTTTTAACGGCGTCCAGGAAAATACCAATTCCGGGAGCTCGTTCTACCAGGGCGGTGTGTTCCGTGTGGAACACCGCTACAGCAACGGTTTTTCAGTGCTCGGCAACTACACCTTTTCAAAATGCCTGGGGTACCCATGGCAGGACGTGTTCTCATGGCATCCGCTGAACATGCGTCTGGACCGGGGTCATTGTCAGCTCGACCTCAATCAGAATCTTGTGGCCAACGCCATTTATGAGCTGCCGTTTGGGCAAGGTAAAGCCTTCCTGAATCATGGTGGATTCGTGGATGCATTGGTCGGCGGCTGGAGGGTTGCCGACATCACCTCTATCCACTCCGGTCCATGGGAAACGCTGGGTGGAACACAAAACCTGGGTATCTTTGTCAACGCATTGCCAAACGTTACTGGACCCATCAACAACTCGTCGCTCCACTCGGGTCTGGGTAAGCACGGGCGCCTCGGTCCATACTTCAATACGAAGAACGTCACGGATGTGACAGCGCCAGCAGGTACTCCGAATGCCGGCCAAGCAAATCAGGTCGGCATACAAGGCAATGCCTCGGTGCAAAGCATCAGCACGCCGGGGGCAGCGACGTGGGATATCTCCGGGTACAAAACTTTCACCTATAATGAACGTTACACACTTGATCTGAGAGCCGATGTGTTTAACGCATTCAACCGCGCCAACTTCACCGGCCTCGACACAAACTACGGCGATGTCAATACCCGCTTCGGCCAAGTCACCGGAGCAAACGCAGCGCGCGAAATCCAGCTCAGCCTGCGCTTCTCATTCTGAACTGAGTATGCTGTCTCAGTGATGAGAAACGCCAAACCAATCCTTGCCGCCGCTTTCTTCGCCGTCGGGTCTATACCATGCCTGATGGCGCAGGGGGCGGCGCACTCTGCCCTTCCTTCAAACACGTCCGGATCCCCTTGCAAAGCTTCTCCTGCCCGGGACACAGCGCTAGCCCAGGCCTTTTCTGCCATGCAACAGGCGCAGTACGCTCAGACGATTGCTGCTCTCCAGCCTTTTTCTGCGAACCCCTGTGACCCGCACCTGACGATGCTGCTTGCGGCGGCGTTTGAAGCAAGCGGTGATGCGGCCGGCGCGGAGCAGAGCTTGCAGCAGGGCCGTGCCGCCTTCCCTGCTGATAACGACATCGCGGCATCGCTGGCCCGGCTTTATCTAGCTCACAACGACAACCACAATGCAGCGCGTGCGCTTGAGCATTTCCAGCCCTCCTCCGAGACGCCCTGGCGCGAAATCCAGCTGGCAACCGTCGTTTTTCTGGCGAACCACCAGTTGCAAAGCGCGCATGTGTCGGCCGAAAGCGGGTTTAAGTTTTATCCTTCGATCGACTCCTTATTGCTGCTTGCTAACACGCTCCAGCTTGAAGGACGTTACAAGGATGTTATCTCGCTGCTGAACAGCCAGCGCGCTACTTATTCTGGTTCGGCGCCGTTTCTCGTCACCCTGGCACAAAGTGAGTACGATGCGGCCATGTATGACCCGGCGCGTGCTGACGTGCAGGCGGCAAATGCCCTCGACGACAAGATTTATGCCGCCCGTTACTTGCTCGGGAACCTGCTTCTGAAAACAGGTCAGCCGGAAGCAGCGGCCGACGAGTACCGTGCGGCCATGCAGTTATCGCCAGGGCAGCCGCGAACCTACTATTACCTTGCCCTGAGCCTGCGCGCCATGCACAAGGACGCCGACGAAGAACAGGTCCTTCGCCAAGCGATTGCACTGGATGGCAACTACGCGCTCGCACATTGTGAACTGGGGCGCATCCTGCTGAACAACGACAGGGTCAGCGACGCGGTAGCGCAGCTAACGGCGGCGGTGGCAGACAATGCTTCCTCCGAGCAGGCGTACTACCTGCTTTCGCGCGCGTACAGCCGGCTGGGCGACCAGGCCAAAGCCGATGCAATGGCGAAGCGCCTGACGGAGGTACGCCAGGCCAACCATACTGCGCAACCGCATAGCCCATCCGCGCCGCCGGCTTGAGGATTCGGCCCTTCCTTGGCGGGTTCTCCCGGTAAGGTGATTCCGAGGCTACTTCGCCCAGCCCGCGTTCCGCACAACGCCCACACCTTCCTTCACAGTGATGAGTTGGTTGGCGGCCTGGTTCTGCAAGGTTTGTTTGGTGCCGCTCGGCCAAATAATCTCGATATCGACATGGGCGATCTCGCCCAATCCGAAGTGCAAACGAGGGTCGCTCGCCGAATAGAAGCTTGACTGGCTGAGCACGGCCTGGGCCTGTGTTTTGCCGCCGTAGTGCACCAGCACCCGCGCCCCGATCCCGCTTCGGTTGGACGCAACACCGACGAGCTTGATCTTGATCCAGTGCGAGGTGCCGCTGACATCATTGCGCAGCAGCGACGGCGGCTCATTCAGGTTGACGATCAAGGCGTCCATGTCGCCGTCGTTGTCAAAGTCGCCGAAAGCACAGCCGCGGCTGCAGTGGGCGGCGGAAACGCCAGGACCTGCTTCCTCAATCAACTCCTCAAACGACCCATTTCGCAGGTTGCGAAACAGCAGCCGCGGCGTCCTGTAGGGGTAAGTCGGTACGCTTTTTTCGACCTCGGGGTACACGCTTCCTGTTACGACAAAGATGTCGGGCCAGCCGTCATTGTCAAAGTCGACGAAACCTGTACCCCAGCCGGTGTAGCGGGTTTCAACGCCGATCCGGGCGTCAAAGGTTCGATCGGTAAAGTTACCGTGCCCGTCATCTTCGTAGAGTATGTTGGTGTCATCCGAAAAGTGTGTTTTGAAGATATCCAGGTGACCGTCGAGGTTGGGGTCCCCAACCGCGATGCCCATGCCGGCCTGTTCTTCACCGTCATCATTCAAGGCCACCCCGCGCGTCACGCCTTGCTCGTCCAGGTGTGGCTTTCCGGTGTTCGCGAAAAACAGACTCGGGGTCGAGTCGCAGGCCAGGTACAGATCCTGCCAGCCATTCTCAGTAAAATCGGCAGCCACCGCCGTCATGCCGTAGGCGTTATGCTGGTCGGCGACGCCCGACTCGCGGCTTACGTCGGTGAAGGTGCCGTCGCCGTTGTTGCGGTAGAGCGAGTGGCTACCCATAGGAAGTCCGCGAGGCCCGCAGCTGACCGCCACTCCCTTCCAGGTACAATTCGCTGCACTGCCCGGGCGCGGCACGCGGGCCCAATCAAATCCCGTGTAGTTCGCGACAAACAGGTCCAGGTGCCCGTTGCGGTGCAGTTCGACAAAAGTGCAGCCAGAGCCCCAGCGGGCGGAATCATTTGTGAGACCAGCCTGCTTGGTCACGTCGGTAAAGGTACCGTCGCCATTGTTTCTGTACAGGCGGTTTTGACCGAAGTAAGTAATGAATAAATCTTCAAAGCCGTCGTTGTTGTAATCTCCAACGCATACGGCCGAGGCCCAACCGCTCGCATCAAGCCCGGCCTGACGAGTTACATCGGTAAAGGTGCCGTCGCGGTTATTCCGGTAGAGGCGATTGGTCGCCTCCGTCGTTGTCGCGCGATGCAGTGAGCCACTTAGCAGAAAGATGTCGATCCATCCATCATTGTCATAGTCGAAAAAGGCGCAGCCGCAACCGACCGCCTCCATGATGTAATCCTTGTGGTCGACCGGTCCGTAAGTGGTCGGCTTACGCAGTCCGGCTTGCCACCCGATATCAGTTAAATTGGCGTGAAACGGCAAGCCGGATTTTGAGCCTCTCGGCTGCGCCCTTGCATGCCGGTCGATCACGCCCTGTGCGAAAGCCCCAACCGGGTGCGCGAAGTAGGAGAAGGCGGCTAAGGATTGAACAACGTGGCGTCGAGTCCAGTTCATGGGTCAACCTAAAGATTACACCTCCGACGGATCGCCGTGTCCCCCTGTCTGTGCCTTGTGGTCCGCGCGTGAGCGAACGGTTGGAGATGGTCGCCTCAAACCAATGATTGTGACCGGCCGCGGAGACTGGAGCCATGCTTTTCGCGGAGCGCAGCAACGTGCTCCTGGTGCAGCGGGGCGCGCTTTTCAACCCAAGCGTTGAAAAAGAACAGCATCCGTCGACCCTCACGTCTCACATATTGCGACGCTCACGTTAAGCAGCAGGCGGCGGGCAAGCTTCGCGGTTTCAGGGGAAGGAGTTCATGCGCGAGGATGCCGGCGATGAGCAACGGTCGACTTCGCCACGCTGGCCGTTCCTGTTTCCGCGTTTTTGGTGGACAAATGGATGGAGATGCGTGATGGTATCCATATTCCCGGCACCCTCACCAAAAACTCAATCCAGCCAACACGAAAACCGCAAAGGGTAAGCTTGCCCCAGCAGCACTCCACCAAAATCGTTGGTGCAGCAGCAGATCCGCAGGGCACGATCGGCCGGTTCGCCCGGTCAGGTCCCGTCTCCCCGTTCCCCATTTCAGGAGAGTTCATGACGCAGCAGTTCGGCACCGCAGCCCGGCGCAAGCCGACGCATACCGCACCCGCTCCACGAAGTCTCGCGGCACAAGGCAGTTCTGTTTGCCTCTATGCGTTCACCGCGACATGCTTGCTCTTTACGTCGTTCGGCGCATCGGGGCAAACGGCAGTTCCTGTGAATCAACAGCCTGTTGCTCCGGGGGCACCCTCGCCGCCCCCTCAGCAGCCCGCCGTTTCCCCCGTATTGCAGTCCGTCACAGTGACCGCAGATAACCAGTTGCTGGAGCCGGAAGCCACCGGCAGCCGCCTTGGCCTGACACCCCTGGAAACACCGGCCCAGGTCTTCTCGATCACCCCAGACACGATCGAGCGACGGGGTTACAACCAGATTGAAGATGCAGTGGACAGCCTGCCCGGCGTAACCTCGGGCGGTTCGCCGGCCGATCCTTCCCAATTTGTTGTACGCGGCTTTTTAGGCAGTTATGTTTCGTTGCTCCGCGACGGCATCTACGTCGGACCGGCAACCATGGTGACTCGAGCAGAAAACGCGTTCAATCTGCAGAGCATCGATGTTCTGTCAGGACCGGGTTCGGTGCTGTACGGCCAGGGTGCCGTTGGCGGTACCGTGAACGTCCTTACAAAGAAGCCGCTTTTCGTGCCCGTGAGCTTCGATGCTTACAGCGAGCTAAGCAGCTTTAGCATGTTTGAAGAAGGGTTCGGCGTTGGCGGCCAAATCAGCAGAGCGTTCGCCTTCCGTGGTGATTTCAGCTACTACCAGAGTCATGGATACGTGATCAACGCAGACCCCCACAATCTAAATGGCACAGGTTCCATCCTGTATGCGCCGACCAACCACTTAAGCTTTCTGCTAGCACTCGACGTTCTGAAGGACAAGCTACCCTCGTACTACGGCACCCCGATGGTGACCGACGCCTTTGCCACGACGCCTCTTCGTGGGGTCATTAGCGATAACATCGGTCTTGCCCTGGACTCTCGCATGCGCTTCAACAACTACAACGTGCGTGATGCGGTACTCGACGCTTCAAGCTATCAGCCGTCGTTAACGATCACCTGGCAGCCCACACCTGCTCTCACCGTGACCAACCAGTTCTACTACTACCATGCAGCGCGAAACTGGATGAATGCCGAACAGTATATCTTCATTCCCGTGGGCACTATGGATGGGAATGGCGGCGTAGCACCTATCAACGAGATCGAGCGGGACCGCTTCCAGGTTCACCATAACCAGCAACTTCCCGGCGACAGCCTCAACTTTGTTTATGCCCATCCGATTTTCGGCCGCGGCAACAAGTTCTCCGCTGGATACGAGTTTTACCATGTCAGCTTTTCTCGTGCCAGGGGCTTCAACTTCGCCAATAACTACGCGGACTTCGTCGATGCGCTTCATCCAATCCAGGGCAGCTATGCAGTTCCCTACGATCCAGGCGATAACGCCGCGAGGATTTCACCGACCAGGATTACAAACAACGCCGTGTATGCGGAAGACTCCTTCGAGGTCACGAATAAACTGAACGTGGTCACCGGCATCCACTTCGAAAATTTCTACCTGAACCGCCTGAACTTCGGGCCAACCGGTGCGTTCCAGCCTGCGAGCAGCTTTGGGGGCACGTACCACCCCTTTAACTTCCGCATTGGAGCGGTCTACGACCTCTACAAGGGCCTTACCGCCTATGGCCAGTTCACCACGGCAAATGCGCCCCCGGGAAGCAATATCTTCCTGGTCAACAAGGTGCCCGGCGCACCCTTTCGGCTTTCGGGCGCCAAGGAGGGGGAGGTTGGAATAAAGGATAACTTACCGCGCCACCTTGGCGAACTGACGCTTGCCCTCTATGACATACGCGTCAATCACATTCTTACCGTCACCCAAAACAGCGTTTCATCTGATAACGGGCAACAACATTCCAGGGGCGTTGAGTTCTCCACGATCCTTCATCCATTGCGTTCTGTGGACGTCAACTTCAATACGGCGTACACGCATGCCAGGTATGGCTACTTCTTCGATCCGAACACCAACGACAACGATACTGGCCGGGTCCCGGCGGATGTGCCGACGACCAGTGCCAATCTTTGGGTGGATACGCGAACTGTCGGCAGCCTTCCGCTGGAACTGGGCGCAGGTCTGCGGTTTCTCGGCTCCCGCGAGGCTAACAATCAAAACAGCATCACTCTGAACAACTACACGACGCTTGATGTGTATGCGACCTACCATCTTCGGGAACAGTTTGACTTTTCCGCGCGAGGAAAAAACCTGGCCAACAAGGCTTATGCGTCGTTCGCGGATATCAACTACCCGACTGAGATCATCCTGGGTGCGCCACGCTCTTACATGCTGTCGTTCACGGGGCACTTCTAGCAAGCCTGCGTTGCGACTCTGATCCAGCGTTGCGTTTCAACAGCCCGGCGAGTCCGGATCAAGCAACAAAGGCTGAATCATGAAAAAGATGCTCGGAAGATTGATTCTGTGGCACCGATGGCTGGCACTTCCTTCCTGTTTTTTCTTTGGGATCTGGTTTCTCAGTGGCGTGGTGACGATGTATGCGCGCATGCCGGAGATTACGGAAGCCGACCGCCTGCTTCGGCTCCCATCTCTCGATCTAAGCACCGCGGCGGCGCTTCCCGAGACGGCTCACTCTTTCGCGGCGTCAGAGCGGATCACCCTTGGCATGCTGAATGGCCGCCCAGCGTACCGCATACTCCCCCATGAGGGGCGGTGGTTCTCCGCGTATGCAGATGATGGGTCACCGGCCGGCGAGCTGGACAGTCATGCGGCTGTAGATGCCGCAGCCGTGTTCAGCGGCAAAGCCCCGGGTCAACTCACTTACTACGGTGAAATCGGCAGTGTCGATCAGTGGACCGTATATCCGGCTTCAAGGGTCTTCTTACCGTTTCACCTGGTCAGTGGCAATGATGCCGCGCGCACCACCTATTACGTGTCCGCGAGAACAGGGGCCGTTTATCTGGCCACCACAGCCCGTGCGAAGTTTCTGGCTAAGTGCGGTGTTATTCCGCACTGGTGGTACATCACCGCCCTGCGCTCGAATAACTCCCTCTGGCATTGGGTGATGATCGTGGCATCCGGCTGGGGAGTTCTGATGTGCGTTTTCGGCATCGCGGCGGGGGTGATGCGATATTCACCCTCCAAGCGCTACCGCTTTCCCGGCCCTCGCTACTCTTCTGTTCCCCACGTCGGCATGAAGCGCTGGCATTACATCCTTGGGTACGGGTTCGGTTTCATCACGTTTACCTGGATCCTGAGCGGCCTTTTCTCCATGAACCCGGGTCAGTGGAGTCCCGGCCCCACTGCCTC
>CAXTYP010000003.1:0-27446 GCA_964248435.1 uncultured Acidobacteriaceae bacterium
AAATCCTGACCAAGCCGCGCAACGCGATCCTGAAGCAGTACCAGAAGCTGTTTGAGTACGAAGGCGTCCACCTGAAGTTCTCAGAAGAAGCAGCGAAAGCGGTTGCGCAGGAAGCACTGTCGAGCAAGGTAGGCGCGCGCGGGCTGCGCATGATCCTGGAAGAGCTGATGCTGGACCTGATGTACCACCTGCCGGGAACCAAAAAGATCAAGGATGTCGAGATCACGGCAGAGATGGTCAAAAAGCGGGATCTGTCATTCACTCTGCTTGAAAAAGCCGGCTAGTCCCATCGCCCAATCACAAACATGGAAGCCCGCGACGCAAGTCTCGGGCTTTTGTGTGCGTGTTGACCATGCGGTTGCCGTGCCCGGCAATCGAGGCGAGCGCGAGGATTACAATCGATAACGGGGCAGTCGCTATGCCGCGAGATGGCGGCTTATCCAATCCGCCCCACGCACGTTGAACCGCGTAAAGAGGACAGAATGACCGAAGCGAAAGCAAACAAGGGCGATCTCCGCAAACTGCCCATGATGCCCATCCGGGACATGGTGATCTTTCCTCACATGATGACCCCGTTTGTGGTGGGCCGTGAGTCGAGCGTGCGTGCGCTGGAAGAGGCGCTAACGGCGGACCGCAAGATCTTTCTGGCCACGCAGCACGATGCGCGGGTCGACGAACCTCGCGCAGACGATATCTACATGGTGGGTACGATCGGCAACATCGTGCAAAGCGTCAAGATGCCGGACGGCAACATCAAGGTGCTGGTCGAAGGGCTGGAGCGTGCCCGCGCGGTCGAGATGACGGACGCCGATGGCTTTTTTGTCGCAACGGTCCGCACGGCCAAGCAGACCCTTGAAGTGACTCCGCAAGTGGAGCAGCTGGCGCAAAAGGTTACATCGCTGTTTGAGCAGTATGTCAAGCTGCAGCAATCATTGAATCTCGAGTCGACGATGGCTGCCCTGCGTGTTGACGAGCCGGCAAAGCTGGCCGACACTATCGCCGCAAACCTGCAGCTGGAGATTGCCGAGAAGCAGGAGATTCTTGATGTGTTTGATCCGGTCGAGCGCTTGACGCGCATTGCCGGCGTACTCGATGTTGAGATCGAAAAGTTGAACATGGAGCGGTCAATCCAGTCGCGTGTGAAGCGGCAGATGGAACGCGCGCAAAAAGAGTACTACCTGAACGAAAAGATCAAGGCCATTCAGAAGGAACTGGGCCGGGGCGAGAAGAGCGAGTGGGACGAGCTCAAGAAAAAGATCGAGCTTGCCGGGATGCCCAAGGACGTGTTCGACAAGGCCATCCAGGAGTTGAAAAAGCTGGAAGCCATGCCGCCGATGTCGGCCGAGTCCACCGTTTCCCGCAACTACCTGGACTGGCTGCTGGCCGTGCCGTGGAAGAAGAAGTCCAAGGAAACGCGCTCGATCGATCACGCGGAAAAGGTCTTGAACGAGGACCATTACGGGCTCGAAAAGATCAAGGATCGCATCCTCGAATTCCTGGCTGTACGCCAGCTGGTCAAAAACCCGAAGGGCTCGATCCTGTGTTTTGTCGGGCCGCCGGGCGTCGGTAAGACTTCGCTGGGCATGTCAATCGCAAAGGCCACCGGGCGCAAGTTTGTGCGCATGTCGGTGGGTGGCGTGCGCGACGAGGCGGAGATTCGCGGCCATCGCCGCACCTACATTGGCGCCCTGCCGGGCCAGATCATCCAATCCATGAAAAAGGCCGGAACCAAGAATCCCGTCTTCCTACTGGATGAGGTCGACAAGATGGCTTCGGACTTCCGCGGCGATCCGTCGTCGGCGCTGCTGGAGGTGTTGGACCCGGAACAGAACACGAGCTTTCAGGATCATTACCTCGACGTGGAATACGACCTGTCGCAGGTTCTTTTTGTAGCGACCGCAAACGTGCTGCACACCATTCCCGGGCCGTTGCAGGACCGCATGGAAGTGATCCGGCTCCACGGCTACACCGAGGTGGAAAAGCTTGAGATTGCGAAGCAGTACCTCGTCAAAAAGGCGCTTGAAAATAACGGCCTGACCGACGCAAACATCACGTTCGACGATAGCGCTTTGAAGGAGATCATTCGGGCCTACACGCGCGAGGCCGGCGTGCGCAACCTGGAACGCGAGATCGGCAATGTTTGCCGCAAGGTGGCGCGGCGAGTCGTCAAAAACAGCGGCAAGTACAAGGAAGATCTGACGGCGGCCAACGTGCATGATTTTCTGGGCGTGGCGAAGTTTCGCGACTCCCAGGTGCATGAAAAAAGCGAGGTGGGCCTCGTCACCGGGCTGGCCTGGACCGAGGTGGGCGGATCGATTCTGCAAACCGAGGTGCAGGTGCTCGACGGCAAGGGCAAGCTGACCTTGACGGGCCAGCTGGGCGACGTGATGCAGGAGTCGGCGCAGGCTGCGCTTTCATACATCCGGTCGCGCTCGGCGCACCTGGGGCTGCCCAGAGACTTCTATCGCAACGTCGATATACACGTACACGTGCCGGAAGGAGCGATTCCGAAGGACGGACCTTCCGCGGGCATCACGCTGGCGACCGGTCTAGCCAGCGCGTTGACAAAGATTCCCGTGCGGAGGGACATCGCCATGACGGGCGAGGTCACACTGCGAGGCAAGGTGCTGCCGATCGGCGGCCTCAAGGAAAAGCTGCTCGCAGCTCATCGCGCCGGCGTCTTTGAGGCGATCATGCCGAAGGAGAATGAGAAGGATATGGCAGACCTGCCGGAGCTTCTCAAATCCTCGATGAAGCTGCACTTTGTGGAGTCAATGGATGAGGTGCTCGGTATCGCGCTTGAAGGGCCACTGCCGGAGCTGAAGGAGGAAACGCCGGAGGTGCTGCTAGAAGTGCCGACGTTGACGCCGGAGAACCGGCCCCACCAGTAAGCCTGTTGCAACGCAAAGGGCAGCCTCCGGAGGCTGCCCTTCAGCGTTGGCCGCTATACTTGGGGTTCGATGCCTGCTTTTCCACGATTCCTGTTATCGGCCACAGCGCCGGCTCACTTCCCTCCCCCAGGGCCGCCGGAGGTTGCGTTTCTGGGCCGGTCCAACGTCGGAAAATCAAGCCTGATCAATGCCCTGCTGGGTTCAAAGCAGGCCCATGTTTCTTCCACCCCGGGCCGAACACGCGCCATCAACTTTTTCGCAATCAGCGACCAGGTTGACCGGCCGGCGCGGGTCGTGTTTGCCGACCTGCCGGGCTATGGCTACGCGAAGATTTCAAAGTCGATCTCGGCGGAGTGGCCTTCCTTTATCGACCCTTACCTGCGCGAACGGGAAACACTTGCCCTATGCGTGTGCCTGATCGACACCAACATTCCGCCGCAGGAAAGCGACGCTCAGCTGCTGGCCTTTTTACGGGATGCCGGGCGGCGCTTCCTGCTGGTCGGCACCAAGGCAGACAAGCTTTCTGGCAACGGTCGCGCAAAAGCGGTAGCAGCCTTGCGCAAGGGGCTTGATCTCCGTCGAGACCTAGACGGGGCCGGGCAGGTGGAAGAGCCCTTGCTGCTGTGTTCTTCCAGGACCGGGGCCGGGCTGAAGGAGCTATGGAGCACCATCTTCGCCCAAACCGCCTTGTAAGCGCGACGAGATTTCGCCTTCCACCCTGTCCACCTCAAAGGTTACCGGCGATGCCAAGGCGCGCTTGCGGAATAGCTGCAATTCCCGCGCAGTCATCGGCAAAAACCGGAAACGCTGCCAGCGGCGACCCAGGACGGCTGGCGCGGCCTGGATCCACCGGAGCCGCTCCCCTGCATCGTGATCGATTGCTTCGCGGGCCATGCTGTCATGCCCGGCATGCAGCAGCAGATCGCCGTGCAGCGACCAGCAAACACCGACCTCCTCTTCCCCGAGAGCTGCTCGCCACCCGACGCAAACCGCTCCCCGGTCTTTAAACACGGCAAACGGCTCTTCAAGCAGGTCCGGCTGCACCCCGCGCTCGATGCAGTCAGCCACAACCATGGCGGGCATGCCGTGGAGACAAACAGTAACAGGGGCACGGCGGCGCACCTCGTTTTTGAGGATACGCAAGGCTTCATCCAGGCTGGAAACAAGAAAGTCGCACGCGCCGGATCGCAAGGCGGCTTTTGCGGCAGCAGCCTCTTCGAGCACAAGCAGCGTTGCGGCACCGGCGATGCGGGCAGCCATCGCTCGAGGCGCGCGGGAATGTTCCTGCCCTGTGAGCAGCAGCAGGCGGCCGCCGAGTGTCCCGTCTTTCCCGCATACCGCAGCCGATGCAAGGCTGCGGTATGCAAGATAGATGGCTTCGAGCTCGGCAGCCGCCTCCGTTAAATCCATCCTTCCACGGTAGCAGCCCGGTCTATTTACTCGCAGGCAGCAGGCCAAACACGGCGACGCTGTTTTGCGTGCCCACGTACACCTTGCCGTTCGCAATCGTCGGTGCCATGAACTTGTTGCCGGCTCCGAACTGATCACGTGCCGAAGGTGCCTGGTTGCTGTTGTAAAGCTCGGTAGCCAGGTTGTTGGCGTCGTAGGCGTGCAGTACTGCAGGCGTGCTGTTTTCCACCGCCCAAACGATGCCGTCTGTGGTGCCGTTGGCTGACACGCTGGGCGTCGTTCCCGGATAGGTGAAGCTGGTTGCCGTGACAGACCCGGGAGCCGAGGAAAGCCTGGCCCCGGATACGTTGAAGGACCGCAGCGGGCTGAAAAGCGAGCTGTAATACACATGGCCGTTGAAGTACGCGGGGCTCGACCATACCCCGTTGGTGAGCACGCCGGGCAGCTGTTGGTACAGGTTGGCGTTGGAGTTGGGGTTGTACTTGCCCAGGTTTGCCTGGTCCATCACGTAAAGGTTGTTGTCTTTGCCGGCCGTCACGGCCAGCTGGCGAGTCGTGCCGCTTGCGTCTCGTTGGGCGGGCAGTAGCATCAATCCCCCGGAGCCCAGGTCCGTGTCCACGTCCGACTCGGCATCCGAGTTGTACATGGTCCAGTAGTCCGTCGGTTTCAGGCCGGAGTTTGTGGGGCTAAGTTTGACCACTGCGTTACCGAAGTTTCCTTTAGCCGGGAAGCCGGATGCCGTCAGTGCGGTGTCGAAGGTGCCGTTACCGAGGGCGATGAAAACGTTGCCGGCTGCATCCGCGGCCGGACCGGCCCCGGCGTTCCAAGGGGCTGCTTCGTAGCCATTGGGCGTTGCGTTGAACACGCCCGTCTGCGCGCCCGTGGTGACGTCATAACTGATGACCCAGCCTGAGTAGGGGCGGATGTCGCAATGCGAGCTCCAACTGGTGTAGAGCGTGTTGCCGACCAGCAAAAGGCCTGGGCGGTCCTTATACTGCTTGGGATCAAAGCTGGAAACAGAGCCATTGCTGCCGTCGCCGGTTCCGGGCACACTGGCCTGCACGGTCACGGGCGAGCCGTACTCATCTTGTCCGCTCGACAGCCACAAGGCATGGACGCGTTGAAAGTAGTGGCCGGCACCATCCTTGCTCATTGCCACTACGTAGAGAAAGCCCCTGCCGGCATCGATGACGGGAGTAGCCGTGATGCCGATTTCAGGCGTGACCTGGTTGCAATCGCGAGCATCCGAGGTTGTTTCTCCCTGCGCAAGCAACGAAACCTGCCACAGAAGGCTGCCGTTGTCGGCATCAAAGGCGTAAACGCTGTCATGCTCGGTCGCGACGTAGACGACGTTGTGCGTCCCTTTGCCCGAGATATAAGCTCCAGACAAGTAGAGCGGTTGTGCATCGACCTTGCCGTCGACCTTAAGCTGAAAGAGCTGCCCAAAGCCGTTTGAGTTCACATTGGCCGGGGTCAGTATCTTTTCAGCGGGATTCAGCCCGGTCCTTGCGTTGTCGTTGTGCCAGGTGAGCACATTGGTTTGTGCGGTAAGTGCGGCCTGCCCTGCAAAAGCCAGGGTAGCGAGGGAGAGGCTGAAACGAACGGGTGAAAGCAACAGAGTTCTCCTGATCAGTATTCACGACTGGTCTTTGATGGCGCCTGGTCACCATGTTCGTGGTTACTGGAGTGTACACAGATTTGGTGACCTCTGTGAATGAATCACGACGTTTATAGAGCAAAATTGGCATCGGGACAAGCAGCCATGGAACAAAAAAGCCGGATTTACGTCGCGGGTCATAGCGGGCAGGTCGGCGGCGAACTCAGCAGCGAGCTGGCGCGGCAGGGCTACAAAGCCGTTTTGACCCGGACTCGTGCCGAGTTGGACCTGCGCGAAGCTGGGCCTGTCCAGGCTTTTTTTGACGAGTACAGGCCGGAGTATGTGGTGCTGGCCGCGGCACGGGTGGGCGGCATCCTCGCCAACATCGAGGCCCCTGCCGAGTTCATCCGCGACAACCTGCAGATACAAACCAATGTTCTGGAAGCAGCCCGGTTAACGGAGGTAAAACGGCTTTTGTTCCTGGGCTCAAGCTGCATCTATCCCAGGCTGTGCCCGCAGCCCATCCGTGAGGAGTACCTGCTGACCGGGCCGCTCGAGGCGACAAACAGGTCGTATGCGTTGGCCAAAATAGCGGGTGTAGAGCTTTGCTGGACCTATAACCGGCAGTACGGAACCCGGTTTCTCGCGGCCATGCCCACCAATCTTTATGGGCCGCGCGACCACTTCGATCCGCAGCACTCGCATGTGCTGGCTGCCCTGTTGCGTAAGGTGCATGCGGCAAAACAACTCGGCGAAGCCGCGGTGACAATCTGGGGAACAGGGACGCCGCGGCGGGAGTTTCTGTTTACGCAGGACCTGGCGGCAGCCTGTGTACACCTGCTTACGCTTGACGAGGCCGCCTACAACAGCCTGCTGCCGTTGAGCGAGCCGCCCATCGTCAATGTCGGCACCGGTGAAGATGTCACGATTCGCGAGTTGGCGCAGCTGGTCTGCCGCATCGTGGGTTACGAGGGGGCGCTCCAGTTTGACCCGTCAAAGCCCGATGGCACTCCGCGCAAGCTGCTGGATGTAAGCCGGATGAGCCGGCTTGGCTGGATCAGCACCACGCCGCTCGAAGCAGGCGTTCGCCAAATGTATGCCGCGGTGCGTCACATGCTGTAACAACAACGGCCAGCCCGAAGGCTGGCCGTTGGGAAAGAAGACTCTGAACTATGCTGCCTGGGCGTGCGCATGGGCAGCCTGTTGGTTGACCTGCGACTCGCCAATACTGGTGAACTTCTGGTCGCCTCCCTTGCTGTCTTCGAGGTTTTGCGCCAGTTCTTCCACCGCGGCCGACTTGCCGAGGAGACCCGCATACTGGTTCAAGGAGCCATACGCCGCGACGCGATACATCTGCTGCTGATTGGCAGCCACAATCAACGCCGCATCCCGTACCGGCGACGGCTCGGTCATGGCGATCATGGTTTCCACTTCATCAATCATCGCTTTCGCGATCTGGTTGGTATTGCTTTTCGGCTCGTGTCCAAGCTTCCCAAACGTTTCTTCAACTCGTTTCGCGTACTCGCGACCTTTGGTCTGCGTCTTTTCAAAGGCCTGCTTCAGCTCCGGGTTGGAGGAAGCCTGCGCCATCTTTTCTGCTTCTGCCGCGATCTGCACCTCGAAGTCATGGACGTAGCTAAGACCGGTGTACAACAGGTCGCCGATGTTCTGCAATTTCATGGGGGAAGTTCTCCTGATGGGTTAACCACCTTCAGTGGCATGTATCGGTGAGGTGAGAATTTCGCGAGATATGTTGTGAGTGGTGCCGGTGACGGTTTTGATCATTTTGAATTGTGTCTGTCACGGGCCAACCCGGGCAGGGCAACATGTCGGCTGCAATGCTCATCGCCAATGGCGGAACTGTCGGGTTTCGGAGCAAGTTTTAGGTCCATCGCCGGTTCCTTAGGCCTTCCTTACGGACCCGGACCTAGTCTTGATCCTGTTGGACAAGGTGATTTATGGACTCCCATCCGGAACAACCTCCAAGCCCGGTCGTACGTAAGGCTCTCCCTTCCGATGTTCCCCACATCCACAGCCTGATCGAGAGCATGACCTCGGACGGAACGCTTTTGCGGCGTAGCGTGGCTGACATTACGCAGCAGATTGAAAGCTTCATTGTGGCCGACTCCGCTGAAGGGGAGTTCCTGGGCTGCGCGGCGCTGCACCGCTACGGCAAGCACCTGGCCGAGATCCGCTCCATCGCGGTGCGCGAGGAAGCGCGTGGCCTGGGTGCCGGCGGCATGCTGCTGAAGCGCCTGCTGGACGACATCCAATCGTCTGAAACCCAGTGCGCCTGCCTGTTCACCCGCGTGCCCGACTTTTTTGCGCACTTCGGCTTCCATGCAGTGCAGTTGACTGCGTTCGCAGACAAGATCGCAAAGGATTGCGTGCGCTGCCCGCGCCGTCAGCAGTGCGACGAGGTCGCGATGGCTCTTGGTGAGTTGCCCGAGCGCGAAGCCAACGAGGTGCTGCCGCTGGTGCGCCAGCTCGTGCAGCTGTGATTGCAGCTTGGCGGGCCGGTTTTCTTCCTGTGGGTGGGTGAGGCCCGCCGCAGCCGACAGCGTCTGTTTGTCTATCCGTCTATCCGTCTGTTGTACACAAACAAAAAAGCCCTCCGCGCGGGAGGGCTTTTTGCTTGTGCTGCGCTTCCCTGCCTAGAAGTCATAGCGCAGCGCGAACTGGCCGGTGCGGTTCCCTGCACTTTCGGCCGTGGTCGCGGCCGTCAGCTGACCAAAGGTGCCCTGGTCGATCGCGGAAGCCGGCGGGGCAAAGTTGGTGTGGTTTAACACGTTAGTGAAGGTGCTTTCAAAGCGGATCTGGCTGCCTTCGGTGACATGGAACGACTTTGCAACACCCAGGCTTACGGTCTTGGTGCCCGGACCTTCAAGGATGCCGACACCTGCGTTCCCAAAACGGCCCGCACCGACCGGCGTGGCTGCAAAGGCCGCGGGGTTGAAGTATTGTGCGCGGCTGCGTCCCTTGCCGTAGTTGTGCGACACCACGTCAGGCCGCAGGTAAGCGCCGCGGTTGGTCACGTTGGTATTGGACTGATCATTGGTCTGCTGCAGGCCACTGGGGGTCGTGGGGCAGCTTCCATCCGGATTCGCCGTGACTTCGCATCCGCCGGCGCCCAGGCTGGGGGTCAGCCAGGGGCCGCTTTCCAGCAGTGTGATGGTGTTGAGATCCCAGCCGCCCAACACCTGATTGAGCAGCCCTCCCTGTGCCAGGTAGTGCCGCCCGGTGCCGAACGGCAGTTGTATCTGGCCGGTCAACAGAAAGCGGTTGCGGCGTGTACCTTCTTCGTTTCCGTAATCGCTGTTGATGTTGAAGCGGTCGGCGATGGGAACGCCGTAGTTCACCTCGCCGGCAAAGGCGGTCGGCGTATCGCCCTGATTGTCAGCCTTGTTGCTGGCCAGCGTGTAGTTGGCGTCGTAATAAAAGCCGTGAGCCATGCGGTGCGACAGCTCCAACTCCAGCGCCTTGTAGTTCGCCTTTCCGGCATTGAACGTACTGTAAAGTTCACCCCAGTTTTGGTAGGGGGCTCGTATGTCCACGTAGGCCGCACCACCCGGGGCCCCCGGGAACACGACGCCCGTGGTCGCGCCGGTGTTGTAAGGCGTGGCGCTGGCGTGAATCTGGTTGAGGTCTTCCGTGATGTTGAGCCTGTACGTGTGCATGCCCACAAAGCTGGCGCGCAGGGCGTTGCCGCCCAGCTCCTGTTCCACCGTGATGTTGTACTGGTTGGCCTGCGGGTCGCGGTAGTTCGGGTCGACTCCCTGGTCCAGGTTGCCGCCGCCCAGCTGCACACCGGTTGAAGCCGGAGCGGTGTTTGGAAACTGCACGCCACCCGAATAGGTGTGGAGGTTGGAGGTTGGATTGCCGCTGTTGTTGAATGACAACGGACCCAGGTTGGTCATGGTAAAGACGCCGAAGCCGCCGCGCACCACGGTCTTGGTATTGTTCAACGGACGGTAGGCGAAGGAGAACCGCGGCTGCACATTGCCATGGTACGTATTGCGCAAGCCCGCCGGCAGGTGGTCCTGCGATGCCGTGACGTACTTGGTGCAAAGGGCACCGCTGGTGGTGCTGCAGGCGTTAAACGATTGCTGAAAAGCGATGTTGGAGCCCTCGATCTTTTGCTGCTGCAGGTAGGCGGCCAGGTTGTCAGGCACCACGATGGAGTTGGTGTTCTGGTCGAAGTTCGCCAGGTTGCCGCCGTCCTCTTGGAAGGGAGGCAGGATCTGGTAGCGCAGTCCATAGCTCAGGGTCAAGCGGCTGTTGACCTGCCACTCATCCTGCGCGAACATGCCGTACTGGGTGGTTTGCCCGGCAACATCCGGGCTGGACACGGCAAACTTGGTCGTCGTCGGCGTTCCTTCCAGAAAATCGCCAAAAGCATTGCCGGTGTTGGTGGCTTGGAAGTTGAAGTAGCCGAAGTCGTCAGAAGGCTGAAAGGTCTCGATGTCCTGGTAGCGGACACGCCGGATATCAAGGCCGCCCTTGATCGTATGCCGCCCGAGCGTGTAGGTCACGTTGTCGCTGAACTGCATGGAACGCGAGGCTGTCACCCCGGTCTTGTCGCGGCCTATGGTCTGAAAGCC
Organism: uncultured Acidobacteriaceae bacterium; assembly: GCA_964248435.1. Classification (GTDB taxonomy): domain Bacteria; phylum Acidobacteriota; class Terriglobia; order Terriglobales; family Acidobacteriaceae; genus EB88. The sequence continues at coordinate 10,500 of CAXTYP010000003.1, forward strand.
AGTGCCGGAGCTGAAGTCAAAGAACGGAAAAGCGTGGGTCAGCGGATGCTGGCTGATGTCAACGTTTTGGAGATCGAGCTGCTGCAAGGCGGCCGCGCCCAGGATGGAGAAGCCCACGTCAGTTGTTACGTCTGTGAAACCGTAGCGGAACTCATTGAGCAGCTTGGGCGTGATGGTAAAGGTGTGCGAAACCAGCAGGCCACGATTGTGAACCGTGTCCACGTCGTTCGGCAGCAGTGGGTTGACAAACTGCTGCGAGATGTTTTTCCGGCTGAAGCGCGCATACACCGACTGCTTGGAGCCTATCGTCTGGTCGATGCGCACATCCGCCCCGTCGGTGCTGGCAGGTGTCGCCTGGAAGTTCTCGTAGTTATAGGTCTGGCCCGTGACGTTGGGCAGGGGGTAGTACGCTAGCAGCGCCTTGGCCGTGGCATTGATGTTTGCCGGCGCGATCACCGGGCCCGGCTTGCAGCTCTGTGTTGTGGACGGCGCAACGGGCGCACTGCAGGTCTGCATGGCCGTCAGGTCGCCGTTGCGTTCGGGCCCGGTCGGCACCACGTACTGCTCTGCCACCGAAAAGGTCCGGCGATTGCCCTCGTAGTCCACGAAAAAGAAGGTGCGGTTTTTGCCGTCGTACAAGTGCGGAATTGTGAGCGGGCCTGAGAAGGAACCGCCAAAGGTATTGAAGTTTTTCGGCGCTTTTCCAACGAAGTTGTAAGGGTCTGCATCGAGCGCGGCATTTTGAAAATACTCAAACAGGCTGCCATGGTAGCGATTGCCACCGCTCTTGGTCGTAAACGTCACGTCGCCGACCTGTGAGAACTCGGCATTGTTGTTGAACGCCGTTACCTTCACGGCGGCGATGCCCTCCTGTGAAGGGTAAGCATCGGCCAGTGCGCCATTCTGGCGCACGTTCGACGTCGAGATGCCATCGACCGAGTAGTTGATCATCGATGAGCTTGCGCCATCGATCGCGATACCGCCGGAGCTGTCCTGCTGCACGTTGGCCGACAGGCTCAGCGCGGCAAGCGGGCTGGTGGTGGTCGCGCGATTGTTCAGCGGGAGTTGCGTGATCAACTGGTTGTTTTTTGAGTCCGAAATGGTCGCGTCCTCGGTATCCAGCTGGTCGCCGGAGGAGGTGACCTCGACGGTGGTCGCTTCAGACGCCACGTTTAACGTGACAGGCAGGCGCAGATCCTGGCGCGCCAGCAGGTCGATGCCGGACAGCTTTGTAGCGGAAAAGCCTACGTGTTCCGCTCGCACCGTGTACTGCCCGGGCTTCAGATTTTGAAACGCAAACGCGCCCGAGTCGTCGCTGGTGGTGGTCCGGTCTGTGTTCTCCGTCACGCTATGCAGCGTCATGGTCGCGCCGGCGACCGTGGCACCGGAAGGGTCGGATGCTGTTCCGAGAATGCTGCCGAAGGTCGATTGAGCGTGGGCGGGCGATGCGAGGCCGAGCGTGACGCACAGCATGGATGGCAGCAGAAAAGCTGCGCCTCGTTGTATTTCGCCTGCCGAACGCGGCAAGGAAAGAACGATACGAGATAGCAATGCATGGTGGAACGAGCGTGGACGTTGCATGGGCTCACCTTGGGCGGCAGCACTCGTTCGGCTGCCTCACGAAGTAGAAATCGCAACGCATAAGGGAGGCATTAGGCCCGGGTTTTCCCAACATTCGGGGCTGATTCCGGTTTGAAATGCCCGGGTGACTGGAACCGGAAACAGCGTCGGCTGGAAAAACTTATGCATTCCTGATCGATCAGGGTGGAAAATAATAAACGCGAGTGCGCGGTTATCGCGCCCTCGCGCAGCAGCTTGAGCGAGGTCAACACATTGGAACTGGCACGGGGAAACAAGTGGAAACAAGGCACGCTGGCAGTGCTGACGGTAGGGGCAGGCCTTTGGATGGGGTCGTCAAGGGCGGACGCGCAAAGTGCCGCTTCTGAAACGGGCACCGCAACGCAAACGGGAGCCGACGCTCAAACAACACAGGCCCGCAAGATCGAGGAACTGCAACAAAAGCTGGAAGCGATTGAGCAGGAGTTAACCAACATGAAGCAGGCCGGCGCGCTGCAGGGCGAAGCCACGGCGCTGCAGCCGAAGCCGGAAGCGATGCCCTTGAACTCGAAATCTTCCACGCCGCAAAATCCGGCCGAAGCGCAGGCGACGAATCTCAATGGTCCGCACTCCGACCCTTTTGCTTTTGCCGACTTCACCTGGTTAACCGGCAATCCGCGTACGGTCGACACCCCGTACGCCACAGCATTTTTTACGCCGGAAATACGATCCGACGTGGAATACACCTACGACTTCCACCATCCACAGGACGACACCATCAGCGGTTCCAGTGAGATCTTTCGCGCGAGCGAGGTGCAGGTCACGCAATTCGGCGTCGGCGGCGACTTTCACTACAACAACGTACGCGCCCGCGTCATGACGCAGTTCGGCTTGTACTCCGAAACCACGCCGCGCAACGATGCCAGCCCGGCTCGCGGCCAATGGAACCTCGCGGACGCGTACCGCTATGTTTCAGAAGCATACGGCGGCTACCACTTCAATGTGCAGCACGGAATCAATCTCGATGCCGGCATTTTTATGTCGTACATCGGGTTGTTCTCGTATTACCAGTTTGATAACTGGGCTTACCAGCCTTCGTTTGTTTCGTCGAACACGCCCTGGTTTTTTAACGGGGTGCGTGCGCAGTGGTATCCCACGGCGAAGCTCAAGATTGAGCCATGGTTTATCAATGGATGGCAAAGCTACGGCCGCTTCAACGGCCGCCCCGGCTATGGCGGTGAGATCCTGTACCGGCCGAACGGCAGCTGGTCCATTGTTGGTAACCAGTATGCCTTTGGTCGCGATGCGCTCGGCATTCCCACGCGCACCCGCTACCACACCGATGACAGCGTGCAATACAAGTATTACGACCAGCCTACGGCAATGGTCAGCAAGGCCGCGGCCACCTTCACCGGCGACCTGGGCTGCGAAACCGGCGGCGGCGTGAGCTGTTTCGGCAACAGGGCGGCCGGGCCCAAGCAGAGCTTTATCGGCTTTATGGCCTACAACCGGGTCTGGTTCGATGCGAACCGTTACGCGTTGACGCTGGGCGGTGGCCGCATCAATAACCCGGGCCGCTACCTGGTGCTGCTGCCGCCGATCAACGGGGCGACCGCGGCGTCGGGCACCCCTTACTTTACTGAGAACCCAGGCGACCCGTACAAGGCCTGGGACACCTCGGTCACGACCGACTACATGCCCAGCCAATACTTCACCTACCGGCTGGAATACAACCACCGCGTGGCGAACGTTCCGTATTTCAGCGGGCCGGGAGGCGTGACACCGCCGGGCGGCAACACCGGGGCGTTAGGTTCATTGGTACCGGGTTGGGCACCGGACCTGCGCAAGAGTGAAAACCGGATCACGGGTGCATTCCTGGTCAAGTTCTAGGGAAAGTCCCGCTCCGGGCAGGCGCATGCGGTACGGCAGGAGGGAGAATGCTTCCCTCCTGCCCGCGCTCCCGGTAGAGTGGGATGGCAGACGATGCTTCGCCCCGGTCACATTTCCCTATCCAACGCAGCAGGGTGTCCATGAGAGCTGCCGTGCGGGGATTTTCGCTCGCCCGGGCCGGGGCCGGGCTGTTCCTCGCAGCCGCCGTGGCCTGGGTGGCCTTTAAATTTCACTTCAACCTGTCCACGGCAGGCTCGTTGCAATTGCTGCTGGTGGTGCTGGTGAGTCTGCGCTGGGGCTTTCTCCAGGCCACGCTTGTTTCAGTGGCCTCTGTGCTGCTGCTCAACCTCCTGTTTACGCAGCCTGTGTTCCGCTTCACGGTCGCCGACGCACAGAACTGGGTTTCTCTCGCCACCTTTGAAGCCACGGCGCTGCTGGTCAGCGGGCTCTCCACGAAGGTGCAGGCGCAGACGGCCAGGGCCAAGGCGGAAGGAGACCGTCTCTACACGCTCTACGAGCTAAGCCGGGCCATTCTGCTCATCGACACCCGGCGGCCAACCGGCGAGCAACTGTCGGCGCTGCTGCGCGAGCTGATCGAGGTCGAAAGCGTGGAAGTGTGGGCCACGCAAGAATGGGCATTGCTGCCGGCCGCCCTGGCGGGGGAGCCAGTCGAGGTTGCCGCGTATGCAACGTTCCAGGCCGGAACCGATCGTGACGACCCCGTGCGCGCTACCTCCTACCGGGTGCTGCGACTGGGCACCACGCCCATAGGCGGTCTGGTGCTGCGTGGCTGGAGCGTGGACCCCCTACTAGCCGACGCCGTTGCGTCTATGTCCGCGCTGGCCTTTGAGCGTGCACGGGCGATTGAAAAAGAAAACCGCGCGGAAATCGCGCGCAACGCGGAAGGGCTGCGCACAGCCGTGCTCGACGGGCTGGCGCACGGGTTTAAAACGCCGCTCACAGCGGTGCAGGCGGCCAGCTCGGGGCTGCTGGCCATTGGCAATCTCACGCCCACCCAGGCTGAACTGGTGGCGGTGATCGACGAACAAGCCACCCTGCTGAACACGATCACCACGCGGTTGCTGCAAACAGCCGCGCTTGAAGCCCGCGAGATGCGTTTGCGGCGCGCGCCCTGTTCTGTCGCCGCGCTGCTGCAGCAGGTCGTGTCAGAACAGGAGGAAGCGACCCGGGCGAGAATCGAGATCGAGCTCCAGCCTGACCTCCACGCCGTGGACGTCGACGCGCAGCTCGCCGCGCTGGCGTTGCTGCAGCTGATCGACAATGCGGCCAAGTATTCCTCCGTGGGCAGTCCCATCTGTGTGACCATCACACAGGATGGGGAAGAAACACGGGTGATGGTGGCAAATCAAGGAAGCACCATCCGCCCGGAAGAGCAGGAGCGCATCTTTGACCGCTATTACCGCGGCTCGGACGTAGCTCATGGGCCGTCCGGTACCGGACTGGGCTTGTCGATCGTGAAGAAAACGGCCGACGCGCATGGCGGGCGGGCGTGGGTGGAATCGGAAAACAACCGGACCCGGTTCTTTTTCACGGTGCGGCATATCAAGGGAGTGAAGCGTGGAGACAGGGTCGGGATCCATTCTGCTGGTCGAGGATGATGCGGCGATTCGACGCAGCCTTCGCGCCACGCTGTCTGCGCTCGAGTTTGCCGTGGGCGAAGCCAGAAGCGGCGAAGAAGCGTTGTCGCAGCTGCGCGCGGGCGACTACGATGCTGTGCTGATGGACCTGAACATGCCGGGCATGGGCGGGGTGGAAGCCTGCCGGCGCGTCCGTCGGGAGTATCCCCACTTGTCCATCCTGGTCGTGACCGTGCGCGACAGCGAAGAAGACAAGATTGAAGCGCTGGACGCCGGTGCCGACGATTACGTCACCAAGCCATTTCAGATCCGGGAGTTGACGGCCCGGATCCGCGCCGCGGTGCGCCGCCGGCGGGTTGTGCCCTCGGCACAGGCTTCGGAGGCGCCGCTGCACATCGGCGTGTTTGAGCTGAACAATAGTCATCGCACGGTCAGAAAGCGAGGGCAGGAGATTCGTTTAACACCGACCGAGTTCGACCTGCTCGCCTACCTGATGACCCATGCCGGTCACCCCATTCCGCACGGAAAACTGCTCAGTTCCGTATGGGGAGCCGAATACGGCGATGAGCGCGAATACCTGCGCACCTTTATCCTGCAACTCCGGCGCAAGCTGGAAGACGACCCTTCAAACCCGAGCTATCTGCGAACGGTCAACTATCTCGGCTATGTGTTTCGCAGCCCCGAGGACGACGTGCCTTGACGGAGGTCCACCTTATGCCTTCTTCATGGCTTCAACTTGAAGCTAGTATCTGCAGCCGCTTCCAGGATCTTTCAATCAGCAGCAGGCAGGAGTGCAACGAAGCATGTGGGACATCGGCTGTATTATCGCAAGTATCGCTTTTTATGCCATCGCCATTGCATATGTGGAGGGCTGTGAACGTTTGCGCCCGAGGAGTGACGCGTGATCGAGCCACTGCTGCTGCTGACCATAGCCGTCGCCCTGCTTGTCTATCTTGTGTATGCGCTGCTGAGGCCCGAAAAGTTTTGACACAAACACGGAACGCCCTATGACCGCCAACGGATGGTTTCAGATTTTGCTTTTCTTTGCCGCGGTTCTGGTCTGTGCCAAGCCGCTCGGCCTGTACATGACGCGGGTGTTTGAGCGCGAGCGGACCCTTCTGGACGGAGTGCTCCGCCCGGTAGAGCGGTTGATCTATAAATGCAGCGGTATTGATGACACGCGCGAAATGCGCTGGACCGAGTACGCCGGTGCCATGCTTGTTTTGAGCGGCGTGAGCATGCTCGCAACGTACCTGGTCGAGCGACTGCAGCATGTGTTGCCGCTCAACCCGCAGCACCTGCCCGCGGTACCGGCGGACCTTGCTTTGAACACGGCAGCGTCGTTCACCAGCAACACAAACTGGCAGTCGTATGTGCCGGAAGCGACGATGAGCTATCTGACCCAGATGCTCACATTGGCGTACCACAACTTTCTTTCGGCTGCGGTCGGCATAGCGCTGGCTGTTGCCTTCATTCGGGGCATCGCGCGTAAGGAATCACAAACCCTGGGCAACTTCTGGGTCGATACCACGCGTGCCTCCTTGTGGGTCCTGCTGCCGGGCTGCATCGTGTACGCGCTGTTGCTGGTTTCGCAGGGAGTGGTGCAGAATTTTCGGCCTTACACCTCGGTCACACTGGTGCAGCCGCAAACGGTCACGACGACCGGTGCCGACGGAAAATCCACGACGCAAACCGTGACCACGCAGACCATCGCGCAAGGCCCGGTAGCCTCGCAGGAAGCCATCAAGATGCTGGGCACCAATGGAGGCGGCTTCTTCAATGCAAACAGCGCACACCCGTTTGAAAACCCGACGCCGCTGTCGAACTTCATCGAGATCTTCTCGATCTTTGTCATCCCGGCCGGGCTCACGGTGGTGCTGGGCCGCATGACACGTTCTCCCTCGCACGGGTGGGCCGTGTTCGCGGCCATGGCAACGCTGTTTTTCGTCGGCGTCACCGTCGCTTACTCGGCTGAATCGCAGGCCAACCCGCTGCTGCACTCCGCCGGCATGCATATCGACCAGCATGCAAGCAGCACCCAGCCGGGCGGCAACATGGAAGGCAAGGAAGTTCGTTTCGGTATCGCGAACTCCGCCCTGTTCGCCACCGTGACGACCGACGCCAGCTGCGGCGCGGTTAATTCCATGCATGACTCGTTTATGCCGCTGGGCGGGCTGGTGCCGCTGGTCAACATCATGCTGGGCGAGGTCATCTTTGGAGGCGTCGGAGCGGGACTGTACGGCATGCTTGTTTTTGTCATCCTGGCGGTCTTTATCGCGGGCCTGATGGTGGGCCGCACGCCGGAATACCTTGGCAAAAAGGTGGAAGCGTTCGACGTCAAGATGGCGATGTTGTACACGCTGATCTTTCCCCTGTCGATCCTTGGCTTCTCAGCTATCGCGCTCCTGATGCCGAAGCTCGGGCTTGCTTCGCTCGCAAACGGCGGCCCACACGGGCTTTCAGAGATCCTTTACGCTTACAGTTCAACCACGGCGAACAACGGCTCCGCCTTTGCGGGCCTCAGCGCGAATACGCACTGGTACAACCTGTCGCTGACCGCGGCCATGCTGGTCGGGCGCTTCCTGATGGCTGTGCCCATGCTTGCGATTGCCGGCAGCTTCGCTGCCAAAAAGCAGGTGCCGCCGTCACAGGGTGCGTTTCCCGTGCATACGCCGCTGTTTACCGTTCTGCTGATCGGCACGATCGTGATCGTCGGCGCGCTCACGTTCTTCCCAGCGCTGTCGCTTGGCCCTGTGCTCGAAAACCTGCTGATGCACGCCGGCAAAACATTCTAGGTCGCAGGAGCGACACACACTCCATGGAAAAGACAAACAAGCGCTCCCTGTGGGATACGAAAATCATCAGCCGCGCGCTCGGCGATGCGGTCCGCAAGCTGAACCCGCGCACCATGATGAAAAACCCGGTCATGTTTGTGGTCGAGATCGGCAGTGTCATCACGACGATTTACACCATCCGCGATATCGTGGCGCACCACCACACCCTGCGGTTCGATCTCCAGATCACCATCTGGCTGTGGTTCACAGTGCTGTTCGCCAACTTCGCTGAAGCCATGGCGGAAGGTCGCGGCAAGGCGCAGGCCGACTCCTTGCGCCGCGCCAAGTCTGAAACAACCGCGATGCGGCTGCAGGCCGATGGTTCCACCGAAGAGGTGCCGAGCTCGCTGCTGCGTGTCGGTGACCTGTGCCGTGTTGTCGCGGGGGCCATGATTCCCGGTGACGGCGAGATCACAGAAGGGGTCGCCTCCGTTGACGAGTCGGCGATTACGGGTGAGTCCGCGCCGGTGATCCGCGAGGCCGGCGGCGACCGCTCGGCTGTGACCGCCGGTACCCGCGTGCTCTCGGACGGGATTACGATCCGCGTGACCGCAAATCCGGGAGAAACATTTCTGGATCGCATGATCGCGCTGGTTGAAGGGGCCGAGCGGCAAAAAACGCCCAACGAGATCGCGCTCAACATCCTGCTCGCCGGCCTGACAATCATCTTCCTGCTGGCGGTGGTCACGCTTGAGCCGATCGCTATCTATTCGACCGCACCGCAGACCGTGTTTGTGCTGATCTCGCTCCTGGTCTGCCTGATCCCGACCACCATCGGCGGCCTCCTGTCGGCGATCGGCATCGCCGGCATGGATCGCCTGGTGCAATTCAATGTTCTGGCCATGTCGGGCCGCGCCGTGGAAGCCGCGGGCGACGTGAACTCGCTGTTGCTCGACAAGACCGGAACCATCACATTCGGCAACCGGCAAGCGTCCGAGTTCATCGCGGCGCCGGGCGTCACGGACCTGGAACTTGCCGATGTCGCCCAGCTCTCGTCCCTGCCGGACGAAACGCCCGAAGGCCGCTCCATCGTGGTGCTGGCCAAGCAGCTGCACAATCTTCGTGGACGCGAGTTGGGCGAGTTGCAGGCAGAGTTCGTTCCGTTCTCGGCGACCACGCGGATGTCAGGCGTCAATATGGACGGGCGTGTCATTCGCAAGGGTTCCACCGACGCCATTGCGGCCTTTGTGCAGAGTTACGGTGGCACGCTGCCGTTCCAGGTGCGGTCGGCGGTGGACGGGGTAGCCCGCAGCGGCGGCACCCCGCTGGTGGTGGCGGAAAACGGCCGAGCACTCGGGGTGATCCACCTCAAGGACATTGTGAAAGGCGGCATGCGCGAGCGTTTCGAGCAGCTACGCGCGATGGGCATTCGCACGATCATGATCACGGGCGACAACCCTCTGACGGCCGCCGCGATCGCGCGCGAAGCCGGGGTTGACGATTTCCTCGCCGAAGCCAAGCCCAAGGACAAGATGGATTTGATCAAGCGCGAACAGGCGCAGGGCAAGCTGGTCGCGATGACGGGCGACGGCACCAACGATGCACCGGCGCTCGCGCAGGCCGACGTGGGCGTCGCGATGAACTCCGGGACGCAGGCCGCGAAAGAAGCCGGCAACATGGTCGACCTTGATTCAAACCCCACCAAGCTGATCGAGATCGTGCAGATCGGCAAACAGCTGCTGATGACCCGCGGTTCGCTAACGACGTTTTCCATCGCCAACGACGTTGCCAAATACTTTGCCATTCTTCCGGCAATGTTTGCAGTGCGCTTTCCCGTGCTGCGAGCACTCAACATCATGCACCTGAAAACGCCGGAGTCGGCGATCCTGTCGGCCGTTATCTTCAACGCCATCATCATCATCCTGTTAATTCCACTAGCTTTGAAGGGCGTAGCCTACAAGCCGCTTTCCGCCGAGGCCCTGCTGCGCCGCAACCTGTTGATCTACGGCGTCGGCGGGCTGATTGTGCCCTTCTTTGGAATCAAACTGATCGACCTGCTGATCACCGCCGTTCACCTGGCCTAAGGACTTTCTCGTGCGCCGACAGCTTCGTATTGCGTTTCTTTTTACCCTGGTCACGACCGCCCTGTTCGGTCTCGCATACCCCTTGCTGGTGACAGGACTGGCCCAGCTTATCTTTCACGACAAGGCTTCAGGGCAGCTGATTGAAAGCCACGGCCGCCTTGTGGGTTCGCGCTTGATCGGACAGCCCTTTTCGTCGCCGGCCTACTTCCACTCCCGCCCTTCGGACGCCGGCAACGGGTACGATGCAGCCAACTCGGGCGGCTCCAACCTGGCACCCACGAGCCAAAAGCTGGTAGACCGCGTAAAGGCCGATGCAGCGGCTGCCGAAACCGATCACAGCGGGAGCGATGTGCCGGTGCCGATCGACCTGGTCACGACCTCGGCATCTGGGCTGGACCCTCACATCACGCCGGCCGCGGCGGAGTACCAGGTGCAGAGGGTCGCAGCACAGCGGCACCTTTCAACAAGTGCGGTCCATGCACTTGTGGCACGCCATACCGAAGGCCGGCAACTCGGGTTTCTTGGTGAACCGCGCGTCAACGTCCTGGAGTTAAATCTCGAGTTGGACAAGCTCGCGCCGGTCACCCACTAAGCATGGTTTTGAACGCAGAGCAAGGCACCGCCGTGTATGCCGAAGTGCATTGTCGGAGAAATGGAGAGTCTTTAGTCATTTCAGTACAGAAGATCATCCCGCAAGCGATGCAGAGTGACCGGGCAAACAGAATCCATGCGAATCGTAATGACCACCATCGGTTCGCTCGGAGATCTTCATCCTTGTCTTGCTTTAGCGTCGGAACTTAGGCAGCGCGGCCATCATCTCACGATTGCCACAACGCCTTACTATCGATCGAAAGTAGAAACCCTTGGAATCACGTTCCGGCCAATCCGCCCTGATTGGGACCCAACAAACCCGGAGCTGATTCGTCAATGCGACGACCTGAAGAAGGGCCCGGCGGTGCTCTACCAGAAGATGCAATCGAGGCAGTCCTTGGGCGAAGCAATTGGCCGGCCGGTAGCAAGGTACAGTAACCTGACCAGAGTTCGACCACAAGTACTCAGCGTGCTGTTTCCAATCGCCATGCTCGCGATCAGCTGTTTTGCTCATCGGTCAATGCTTACCGAATGCTCCGAGTAAAAAGAGACTTGGTGGACGCGGCTGGAATCGAACCAGCAACCTGTCGATTAAGAGTCGAATGCTCTGCCAGTTGAGCTACGCGTCCAGGGTTACAACGAGCGCTGAGAGCGCCGCCAGGTGCGCCTTTGCGGCACCCTGCAAAGCAAATATAACATGCAAGGCCGACGTGGGCTCGCCCGCTCAGCCGGGTGAGCGCGCTAACCGGTGACAGCAGGAACTTCGGCAAAGGCCGAGGGTACCGCATCCGGCAACTCGCGCATATGGGTCAGCACCCGCTCTGCACCCGCCTGCAACAAGCGCTCCCCATGCCCGGGGACGCAGTGGCTGCCGCCGGTAAAGCCGAACACGCGCATGCCGGCCGACCGGGCCGCGCGCACGCCGGGTTCACTGTCCTCGATCACCAGGCATTCGTGCACGGGCGTCCGCATCCAGCCTGCGGCGAAGATAAAAACGTCGGGCGAAGGCTTCCCAGCTGCGACCGAGTGAGCACTGATGATATGGGGCGCGAACAGTGGATAGAGCCCCACAAAACGCAGTCCCTGCTCCAGCTTGTGCGGCGCGCTGCTGGAAGCGACGACCTTGGGTATCTGCATTCTCCCGATCACCTCGGCCGCACCCGCGATGGCCTGCAAGTCGCTCTCAAACGCATGGCCGACGCGCGCCTTCATGGCAGAAAAGTAAGCCGGGGGTACGGGCTGGCCCCAGTGGTTTGCGACCTCCCGCATAATCTCCCGCTCGGGCCGCCCGGCAAAGCGCCGCACCACGTCCGCGGGCGCGATCGGGTACCCGAGGCGGGTCAGCTCCTCGCTCATGGCCGTGCAGACAAGGATCTCGCTGTCAACCAGCACTCCATCGCAATCAAAAATCAACAGGCTGGGTTCGTGGGCATCGCTCATACTGAAAGATATTGTCTCCCAGGATGAAGGTTCAGCCACGGCTTTGCGCACTTTTGCTGCTGTTTGCCGGGTGCGGGGTTAGCGAGTATCAACCAAGTGCATGGCAAGCGCAGGTACCGGCGGCGGCACGCGCCCTGCACAATCCCCTGCCGGCAAGCCCGGTAGACGTCGGGGCGGGCCGTGATGCCTACGGCCTGTACTGTTCCAGTTGCCATGGCGGCGACGGCGCCGGACGGCGAAACCGCCCAAGCCTGCGGAACAAACGCGTTCGCGGAGAAACAGACGGCGAAATTTACTGGATCCTTGAGAACGGCAGCAAAGGACACGGTATGCCTTCGTGGCGGTCGCTGGGTGACACAACGTTGTGGCAGCTGGTCGAGTTCATCCGTGCCATGCCGCCCGCGCCCGAGTAGCACCGTACACTGGGTGCTGCCCGGAAAGGAGCCAATTTATGGAGCACCTCGACGCCCTGAACATGGCAAGCGGCGGCGGTGAAAGACGTGCGCGCGAGTTGCACGGCAAGTACGCGCGCCTCGATCACTGGTTTGCCGGGAACGATTACGACGGCCTGCTGCTGCGGCGGCACGAGAACCTGTCCTGGATCACGGCCGGCCAGGTGGAGGTGCGGGTCGCCATTCCACGGGAAACCGGGATTGCCGCCCTCTTGATGCTGCGCGACGGGCGGCGTTTCTACCTGGCCCCGAACAACGAGGTGGACCGGCTCGCAATGGAAGAGTTTGCCGGGCTGGGTTACGAGCCGGTCGTCAAGCCGTGGCACTCGCTTGACTTCGCAGCCGCAGCACGAGGTGTGCCCGGCCTCCCGGGGGCGAAACTCGCTTCCGACACGGCCGCGGAGGGCCTGCCGTTCGTTGATCTCGCAACCTTGCGCACGCCGCTTCTTGAAGGGGAGGTGATGCGCTACCGGGAGCTGGGGCAGGCGACCGCCCATGCTGTTTCCGACGTGCTGCGCTCGCTGCAGCCCGGCATAAGCGAATACGAGATGGAAGCCTGGATGGCGCAGCGGCTGCTCGGCGAAGGCATCTTCCCTTCCGTCCTGCTGATGGCCGTCGATGACCGCATTCTTCAGTACAAACACGCGGTGGCGCGTGGAGCAAGGCTCGTCCGCTTCGGCATGCTCAACCTGTGCACACGGCGCTGGGGCCTGGCTGTTTCGATCACCCGGTTTGTTCATTTTGGCCCGCTGCCGCCGGAGCTGGCCCAGGGTTTTGCCGCGGCAGCACAGGTCAATGCGGCACTGCAGCATGCAACGCGAGGAGGTGCGGTCGCGCGGGACCTGTTCCGTGTCGCGGCCAAGGCTTATACCGGCGCAGGCTTTCCGGGCGAGGAGCAACTGCACCACCAGGGCGGTGCCTGCGGTTACCTGGAGCGCGAATGGATGGCGAAGCCAGAAGGGCTGGAGACCGTGCAGGAGCCGGAAGCGTTCGCCTGGAACCCCAGCTGTCGCGGCGGTAAGGTCGAGGACACCACACTGCTCTCGGGCGGGACGATGGAAGTCCTGACCCGTACGCCGCTCCTGCCGGAGGTCACGACTGAACTCGACGGCAGGCCCTACGTATCGGCCGGTGTGCTGGTCCACGACTGAGCGGCGGCGGCCCGGGAAAAAGGCCTTAGTGCACGACGCTCTGAAACAGCGAGGAATGCAGCAACGTCGCGAACTGGTTATCCGAAGCCGAAAAGTTGACTTCCAGGGTACCCGCGTTTGAAGTGATAGCCGTGTTCTCGATCGCCTGCTTTTCAACTGCCGAGCCGCTGACCTTTTCGTACATGGCCGCGGCATTCATCATGCTCGACATGGTGGCCGCCGTAAACGTGTCAGGCGTCACAACAGATAGGTTGAAACGAACCCCGTTGTCGAAGTTCATGCTGTAACGGGAGCTGATCAGCCGTTTGCGGACCGAATCATAGTCAGCCAGCCCGGCCGCCTGGCCCATCACGCTGCGCATCATCATCTGGGTTCCCTTGCCGTCCAGTACGCTCCACAGCGGCTCGGTGTCGACTAGGCCCATTTGCTGCATCAGTGGCTGGTTGGTCAGCATGCTGGGAGCAAAACCGTCGCGGGCGTTCAGCGCATAGCGCATCGCTTCCGACGAGCCAAACACCATGGTCGTCGGATTGACAAAGCAGACAAGCATGCCCGAGCCCACCATGGGATACATCTTATTGGTGCGGAGCAGCTGCGGCCGGACCTTGCGCTTGCGGAAATCAGCCATAATGTCGAGAAGGGAGAACTGCCCCTGCGCGACGCCAACAATGCGGGAAGCGTCATCCGCAGGGCTGACGCGGAAAGACGCAAAAGCCAGCTCCTCGATGTCGTGATTGTCGTCGATCCCTGAGGAGACCAGTGCTTTTTCCAGGTCCTTGAGCTCGGGCGGCAAAACGCGCGCCTTCAGGTCCATCGCAGCCTGCGAGTTCTGCATCGCCCGGTAATCAACCACGATCAACTGCTGCACGTCTTTGGGGATCGCGCCGCGAGCATCCGTACCCAACTGGGCCGCACACGCGGCCGGCCCTGGAAGCCCCGCCACGAGCAAGCCCACGATCAGGCAGGCTCGAGGGACGACTTTCAGCAGCGCGCACGGGTGGTGCCATTCAAAAGAAAGTTTCAAACCCAGCCTCGTTCCATGACCTGCCATGCCCCGGCAATCGGCCTTGGTTCTGTCTCCATCTTAGACGTTTTCACTCGGGAAAGAGCGCAAGGACTCAAGCAAATCGAGAGGCTTTCCCGTTTTGGGCCGGCATCAGCATGGGATGCGCTCCAGCACCCTTGCCCGGAGATCTTCTCTGGTTGCAAGCCATTCGGTTCCGCTTACCCCACCCTTACCGCCACCAGGAGTACCCGATCTGGAACTGGAGACTGGCATTGACGCCCGGGTTGCGGTCGCCAAGTGAAGCGCTGGAGATGTGGACGGCGCTGGCCTGGAAGTCGATAGCCTGCCGGCTGTGAAGGAAATAGTGCAGGCCAACGCCGGCCTGCGGGGTAAAGTTCCAAACGCTGGTGCCGCCAGGTGTGCCAGGCGCCACGATGATGTCAGGCGGGTACTTGTGATTGGTCCACAGTAGGCCACCCGCGCCCTGCAGGTAGGGGGCCAGTCGCCGGGACGGCGACAGGTCCCAACGCAGCAAGATGGGGGTAATACTGACGCCGGTGAAGGTGCCGCCGTTGTAGGGCACCAGCGCCGTGGCGGTCTGCCCGCCAAAGTTGTAGCGCACCGGGCGCAGACCGGCGGCAGGGGTAAACGACTGCCAGTACGGCATGATGTCGGCTGCGTACTCAAACTGCCCGCGCAGGGGGCCAGGAAGGTGCGGGTTTGTCAACACCTTGCCGGCGCGTAGACCGGCATTGGTGAAGGAAAACGAGGAGCGGTCGCCAAGCCCCACGCCGCCCCCGAAGAAAACACCGTACTCCCACGGATCGGTGGCCAGAACAGCCCGCGGGGAAGCGTTGTCGCGCGAGGACGGTATGCCCTGTGCCTGGCTGGCAAGGGTTAGAAGCAGGGCTGAAGCGAATAACAACAGTTTCATGAAGTCCATGGCGGCGCGGGTTGGGCCGCTTTCGAGCGGGATCGTGGGTCGTTCCTGCAGTGACGTGAAGCCCGTCTCCTATCCCGGCCGAAACGATGTGCAAGCCGGTGCCCGGTTCAAAAAAAGTGCAGGCAGGAGCCGCGCGGTGAAAGCTCTAGTGAGTAGCTTCTTCCATCTGCTCATCCATGTCGAAGTTCGAGTACACATTTTGCACGTCGTCGTGGTCTTCCAGCGCGTCCAGCAGCCGCACCATCTGCGCCGCGGCCGGGCCTTCCAGCTTGGTGTAGGTGGAAGCGACCATGGTGATCTCGGACGCAAGGGTCTCGATTTTCGCGTCGCGTACCGCCTGCGCTACCGCCTCGTAAACAGCAGGATCCGTTGTGATCTCCCACGTTTCAACTTCGTCCGACATATCGTCAGCACCAGCGTCGAGCGCAAGGGCCATCAGCTTTTCTTCGTCGGCGCTGGCTTTATCGACCACGATCAAGCCCTTCTTGGTGAACATAAAACGCACTGAGTTCGGCTCGCCAAGGTTGCCGCCGTTTTTTGAAAAGGTATGCCGGATCTCGGAAACAGCCCGGTTGCGGTTATCGGTCGTGCAATCGACGATCAGCGCCACGCCGCCTGGGCCGTAGCCCTCAAACGAAATCTCCTCATAGGTAAGGCCAGGGATCTCGCCTGTGCCGCGCTGGATCGCCCGCTTGATATTGTCGGCCGGCATGTTCTCCGCCTTGGCCGCCAGGATCGCCGAGCGCAGGCGTGGGTTGCCGTCCGGGTCACCGCCGCCCTGCCGGGCGGCCATGGTGACTTCCTTAATAAGCCGGGTAAATGCCTTGCCGCGCTTGGCGTCGAGCGCGCCCTTCTTGTGCTTGATCGTCGCCCATTTGGAGTGGCCGGACATGCTTTGGAGACCTCTGTCTGAAATCCTGCCGCGAAGCGCGGCAACGGCTCAGTATAAACCGCGAGCGCGAGTCCCTGCCATTCCCCGCCGCCCTTCCCCATGCGGCGTGGATACACCGATGCGGGCACCGGACCCCAACCATGCGGGGGCCGGTCCTCGCAGGAAGCGCTGCCTAGACGGGCGACGGATTGCGCTTTTTGAACCAGTCTTGGTATTGATGCCAGTAGGGATAAGCCTTTGCGGTCTCACTCGCCCGGTCCAGCTTCGCTACCTGTTCCGGCGTGAGCGTCCAGCCCACCGCGCCCAGGTTGTCTCGGAGCTGCCGTTCGTTACGCGCGCCCATCACCACGGTGGCCACCGTGGGCCGGCGCAGCAGCCAGTTGAGCGCGATCTGCGGGATCGTCCTGCCGGTCTCGCCGGCGACCTCGTCGAGTGCATCGACGATCTTGTACAGGTACTCCTCGTCCACCACCGGGCCGCCGTCTGCCCCGCCCTGCCCCAGGCGGGAGTCCGGCGGCGGCGGCTGTCCCCGCCGGATCCGTCCCGTCCGCCGGCCCCAGCCAAGCGGG
>CAXTYP010000004.1:0-25817 GCA_964248435.1 uncultured Acidobacteriaceae bacterium
TCGAGCTGAACCAGGTGAAGGGTCGGCTCAAGGACCGGGCGCTGGAACTGGTGCCGGCGGTGGTGGCGCGCCTGCGCGAGCTGAGCCCGGGGTACCGGCAGCCGGCAGCCCCGCTGGCTGCGCAGCATGCTTGATGCGGGCCGTGATAGCTCCCATGTGATTCGCTGACACTGGTAGCGGAAGCAGAGCCGGCCCATCGTACCGATCAGGAAAGTGCGGTGACCGGACGCGCCCCAGTTTGCGCCGGACAGGAAACTGGTTGAAACCTGGTGGAACTCCGGCTCGCTTGTCGATGAGGCAGCTGAGATGCGAGATACTGGAAGCATGCCCGGGAAATACAACAACACGATAGCAGTGGCGATGTCGGGCGGGGTGGACTCGTCAACGGTAGCGGCCATGCTCAAGGGCGAGGGCTACGACCTGATAGGGCTGACGCTGCAGCTTTGGAATCAACGGCGGCTGGCCGGCAAGGAGGGCATGCCGGAGCAGGTACAAGGGCGATGCTGCTCGCTGGACGACGTGTACGACGCGCGGCGCGTGGCCGAAACGCTGGGGCTGCCGTATTACGTGGTCAACGAGGAAGCGCGCTTTGAGCGGGACGTCGTCAAGCCGTTTGTGGAGGAGTATCTGCAAGGGCGCACACCGATTCCCTGCTCGCTGTGCAACAACCATCTGAAGTTTGACCAGCTGCTGCTGACGGCGCGAGGGATCGGCGCGGACCGGATTGCTACCGGACATTACGCTCGCAACCATTGGGACGAAAAGCGGGGCCGCTGGGTGTTGAGCCGGCCCGCGGACCGCTCCAAGGATCAGACTTACTTCCTATTCGGGCTGACGCAGGAGCAGCTCAGCCGGACCTTGTTTCCGCTGGGCGACTACACCAAGCCCGAGGTGCGGGCGATTGCGGCCCATTGCGGGCTCCAACTTGCCACGAAGCCGGACTCGCAGGAGATCTGCTTTGTGCCGGGCGGCGACTACAAGCAATTTCTGGATGCGTACCTGGAGGAGCAGGGGCGTGAACTGCCGCAGACCGGCGGCAAGTTGGTAACGATGGAAGGCAAGACCGTGGGCATGCACACGGGCATTCACAACTTCACAGTCGGGCAGCGGAAAGGGCTGGGTTTGTCAAAACCAAGCCCGTTGTACGTGCTCCAGATCGACACGGAAACCCACCGTGTGACCGTGGGCCCGGAAAAGGAGCTATTGCGGGAGCGGTTTCGCGCTCAACGGCTGAACTGGGTAAGCTACCCTGCGCCGCCCGGGAACATGCGCGTGCTGGCCAAGATACGGCACCGGCATGAGCCAGCAGCAGCCACTATTTGCACGACGGCGAAAGATGAAGTAGCGGTCCGGTTCGACCGGCCCCAGAGAGCGGTCACTCCGGGGCAGGCCGTCGTTTTCTATAAGGAGGATGAGGTGGTCGGTGGCGGGTGGATTGTTTGATCTGCGACGGGGCTCACGGTGTGGCCCGTTGAACTGTAGCGGGCCGGCGCATCTTCGTCCACGGTGGTATACACAGCCCCGCTTCTTGAGACCGGTTTGTTCTTGTGGCTGAAGACACTTTCGAGCGTGAAACGCAGGCCGCTAAGGACACTGCTGACCTTGCGCGCTGGCTTCGCGACCCCGGCCGAAACGCTGGACCCCGCGTGGGAGATGCTTGTGAGCACGGCCGACACCATGTCGTCGACCTTGCCGGCCTGCACACGCGTTTTGTCCACGACCTCGCCTACTGTGGAGTTGACATGCTTGGTCTGGTCGCGGACGGTTTCTGAAATCTCTACAAGGTGGCCAGAGATGGTCTTGACCTTGGGCGTGACGTCCTGAACGATCCCGCGCACATCGCCGACAATCGGCAGGGCCTTGCCCTTGACCTCGTCGAGGATGCCCATCAGCTTCTTGATGGTGGTGCGGGCGATCAGAAAGAGCCCCAGGAAGACTGCTCCCTGGATCACGATGCTGAGGACGACGGCGATGGTGAAGATCAACGCGAGGGTAAAGGGAACGGGAGTCACTTGCATAATCGGGCTCTCAGGATAGGGTGGCGGGAGTTGCGGCAGGCAGTGGGCCGCCTGCCAGAATGGATGACCAGGGTGAGTTAGCTGAGCTTGTCGCTGCTTGGGATCAGCTCACTCGTGGAGGCGGGAGGCGCGGTGGTTTCGGTATAGGCCTGCTTGCCGGCTTCGATGGCAGCAGCCAGCTTTTCCTTCTGCTCGGCAATCGCCTGGGCGCTCTGGCTGTAAACCTCGTTGATCTTCTGGCGTCCGGTTTCAACCGCATCCTTGCCCTTGGCGATGTACTGGCTCGCCTGGTCCTTGCCTACGCTGGTGTACTGGGTCGCCTGGTCCTTGCCGCGAGACACGTAATCGGCGACCTGGCCCTTGCTGCGCCCGACATACTCGCCGGCAGTCGTCGCCACTTCGCGCGAGCGCTGGCGGACGTACTCGGTGGAGCCGAGAGCGGTCGAGACCAGCTCGTCGCGGGTCTCCTGGCCGGGGCGCGGCGCATAAAGAACGCCGAGCAGTGAGCCGAGGCCGAGCCCGGCCAAAAACCAGCTGAATGCGCTTCCGCCTTGAGAATCCTTGGACATGTTTAAAGCCTCCTTGAACTGCACCGGCCTGGCCGCGCGGTCAAGGGCGCGTCTCATGCCTGGAGCAGTTGTCCCCGAGGTAGATGCGGGGCAAGGGCGATGCGCTGTACGGAAGTTGCGGGCCGGCCTGGCCGGTTGGAGGCGGTTCAGCCTGAAAGCAGAAAGCGGCTCCGCTGGGGAGCGGAGCCGCTTTCTGTTCTGCGATCGACGGTTACTGAACGTTGACGGTGATCTGTGTGTTGCTGGAGTTCACGCCAGTGGCTGTTCCGGTGATGGTGACCACGTAGGAACCGGCCGGCGTGCCATTGCTACTACTGCTGGTCGAGGTGCCGCCGCAACCCAGGATGCCGAGAGCCCCCGCGGTAAGAAGCAGCAGACCGAGGGAACGCAGGGACCGCAACTGCCGCCACGAACGTCGCCGGGCCGGAATACCCCACAGCAGGACGCTGCAGACTGCCAGTCCACCACCGCTGGCCAGCAGGCGCATGGCGAGTGCCGGAGCACTGGAGCCAGGTCTCATGCCGGCGGGACGGGTGAGGGAGGCCGACGAGCCCGTGGTGTGCAGGGTCACGGTCGTTGTAGCCGCATTGCCGTTCGCGACATTGACGGAGGAGCTGCCCAGCGAGCAGGTGGGTGCCGAGCCCAGCACGCTGAACTGGACCTGGCAGGTGAGGTTGACCGCGCCCGAAAAGCCATTAGAGGGCGTGACCGTGATGGTGTCGGGAGCGGAGCTTTGTCCCGGCGCGGAGATCGTGACGCTTTGATTTTGGCTGAAAAGCGAGAAGCCGGGAGCGGTGCTGCTGCCGCCCGAACTGGTGATGGTGGTGGTCTTGCTCGTGTTGCTGTAGTTCGTGTCGCCGGCGAAGGTCGCGGTCAGGGTGTTGGCCCCGCTCGCCAATGCCGAGCCGGGCACGTTGAACGTCACGATCTCGGCGACTGCGCCGTACTGGGTCAGGCCCTGGGCAACCGCGGTACCGGTAAAGCTGTTCGAGCCGGCCGTGAGGGTAATGGCCCCGGTCGGGTACGCTCCGACACTGTCCGTGTCGAGCTCGACCTTGACGGTAGTCGAGCCGGAAGCACTGATGGTGGTGGAAGCGGGGGTGAGTGTGAGTTGCGTCGGGCCTTTGCTGATGGTGAGCGGCACGGCGGCGCTGGTGCTGCTGTTATAGCTGTGGTCACCCGGAAAGCTGGCCGACAAAGAATAAGTGCCGGGGGCAAGTTCGAACAACGCATAGGATGCCACCCCCTGGCTATTGAGAGCCTGAGGATTGGTAGAGTTGCCATTCGATGGGGGCAACGAAAGCAAGGTTCCGTTATTAAGCAGACTCACATTGCCGGTAGCAGGCCCGTTCGCAACCTTGGTGCTGGCGTAACTGGCGTTGATAGGCTGTATATCTGCAAAAGCGATCTGGCCATAGGAAATCTGGCCGGGATTGAGGGCCTGGTTGAGGGTATAAGGGTCCTGCACGGTGAGGGTGAGAAGTGCAGTGCTGGCTTCCGGAGTGATGTTGACCGAAATGCCCGGCGCGGGCGAGCTACTCGGTGAGTGCGACACGTCGCCCGGGTAGTAAGCCAGCAAGTTGTAACTCCCACCAGGAAGAGTGTTGACGGACGCGGAACCAATGCCGCCATTTAACGAGATGATCTCGACAGGCGCGCTCCCTCCTTGCGTGTTGCTGCCTGAAGCTGGACTCGCGTTGACGGACACGGTTCCGACGGCACTCCCCGGACTGACGCTAGCGCCCAGGGTGATGCTTGTACCGTGCGGTACAGAAACGGCATTGGTGGAGCCATTGATCGTGAAGCCCAGGCTTGTAGGGGTGAAGGCCGCTGCATCCCAGTTTGCAATCAGTTGAGCCAAGTTGACGCTGCCAAGTCCGCTGGCCAAATCGTAGCCGGCCGTGGCGTTGTACCCGGTCAAGAACCCATTGCTGGCGCAGTTGAGTGACCCCGCCGCGCAATCCACTGCAATGTTCCCAGCGGTCACGTCGTGAAAGACCTGAGATCCATTCGGACCGCTGGCCAGGTTATAGAGAATGCTGTTAGCCAGTCCCAGCCGCTGCCCACCCTTGGACTCGATGACCTGCGCCAGCATTCCCGCGAAAGCTGGCGCAGCAGCGGAGGTGCCACCCTCGATGGTGAGGCCGAACTTGCCCGTTGAATCAGTGATACAGTCCGCGCCTGCGCTTGATCCAGTCACACTCGCATCGGTGCACAAAGCCCACCCTACTGGATGGGAGCTGCCAGATGCCGCGAACAAGGAAACGTCCGGCAGGTAACGGACCCCTGCAGGAGCTGCCGATCCGACGCTGACGCCAGATTGAAAGGGCGGAGCCGGATACCCGGGCGCTAGACAATAACCGCTCGACGAACTCACAGTGGTGCAAAGCCCGGCGATACTGGGTCCGCCACCGCCGCCATACGCCAAAGGCGTCGTGGTTCCATCGCTCAGGGTGTAGATCTGAAGCAGGTTGGTCGATAGATCGCCCGGGGGATTGTTCGTGATGGAATCGTTCCAGGGATTTTCCGGGATATAGCCAAGCGCGGAACCGAGATAGGTGCTGTTGGTACCAGCCGGGGACACATAAGTATTGAAACTGTTGGACAGGGTAAAGAAGTCTGTCCCACCGACTGCCACGTTATAGGGGGTCGACGCAAAACCACTGACAGCCAGGCCGTTCGATACTTGCGCCACGTTATCGGACGAAGCGTCACATGCAGCGGCGCCGTTGTCTCCCGACGAAACCACGACCGTCATACCCTGTGCGGCGGCCTGCTGCCACAAAGATGAGAGCTGCTTATTCCCGGACTGGCCGAGCCCCTGCTCGCATGCGCCATAACTCACGCTGAGAACACTGACCACGTTATCTTCAACGGCACGAAGGGCGGCGTCATACGCGCCATCATTCAAAAAATCCGAGGCGCTGGCGTAGTAGTAGATTTGCGCTGACGGGGCGAGACCCGCCGACAACTCCGTATCCAGAAGCGATTCAATCGCGTCGCCGTTGGTACCCGGATCCACTCCATCGATGATGATGGTGGGGCTGGCGGGTGAACTCTCCTTCAGGAACAACTTGCGGTAGTTGAGGTAGTCGGCTACTGGGAAATCAGAATCGCCGACCAGCCCTATCTTCACACCGGCACCTGTCCGAGCCGTCCCGGAGTAGGTGTTGCGATTGAGGAAGTTCGGAGCGTTATAGATGGTCGCGGCATCAGCGGGTGTGACGGCCAGGAAAGCGCTGCTTCCAGAACCCCCCGTCACGCTTGGTTTCGAATTATCGTTGAGCGGGGCCAATTGCAGAACCCCGTTGGAACGACTCACCGCGACATGGCGGCCGGGAACATGCATGGGTTTCGCGCGGAAGTCGTTCAAGGGCGAAACCCCGGCGACCACGGGGGTGAGCGCGGCAGGGATCTGTGGGTCGCTGACGTTGCTGAGGTGGTTCACGCCGGCGATGGAGTAGTTATGAATGCTGGTGTGAAAGGCCTGGCCGACCTGCCCGAGCGTTCCCGAAAACTCGACGAAGTTGCGGCTGGCCGGCACGGACTCGACCTTGAGGCCCTGGCTCGCGAGCCAGGCTTCGACCGCCTCGAGGTCCGCATCGGCGATGCCGAAGTTTGCGCCGAAGCTCGCCGGGGTGAGCCACTTGTGGTAGCTGGGCGAGTTGGGATCGTGGAGACTGCCCAGGTACTCGGTCAGCGCCTGCGCCTGCTCGGGGCTGCGCTTCAGCAACAGGCGGAGGCGTCCGCTCGCCTGGGTGGGTGCCGCGGCCCCGCGATCGTACTGCGCCTTTGCCAGCGGCGAGGTGTTGCCCTTGAGCGCCACCCACGCGCTGCCCGCCACGGGCGCGACGACCCGGACTTGCGGCGTCGCCAGCGCGGCAACGGGAGCCTGCGCGGCAAGGCCGTGGGGAAGCAGCAGCGACAGAATGGGGGATAAAAGAAGGGCGGCGGTGAACAGTCGGGTGGGGTTCTGCTTCGGTCGCATGCGCGGTTTCCGTAGGTTCAAGAGTCAAGTGGAGCGAAGGGGGACAAGGCACGAAGGCAGCGCGCCAACCGAAAGCGGAAGCCCGGAGGGCTCCAGCGGCAACGGATCGTGGACGTATGATACCGCGCCCAGCCGGGAGCGACACGGTACGGAAGTGCTGAACTTGATAACGTACAACCGCGAAAAAGGTTGCGGAAAGCGCTACTTTTTGTTTGTTGCGGTCGAGCCTTCGAAATTCCGGCTGCCAAAGCGACTGCCGATCGCAGAACCGGCAACCACCCGGAACTCCGTGAAGTCGCGGCACGGTGGCTCCGCCCTTAACCGTCTCCCGTGGGTCACCCGTGCGTCGGGCGGGGGCGGCTGCGGATCATAGACGCGGTCCTTTCCGCCGGGAAGGGCGCTATTCTAGCTGCAGGACAGCGCCCGCCTTCCCCGCTTCCCGCCCGGCCCGCTCGACGTCTAACTGCTTGGAGAACCATGCCCCCTTCCTTGTCGCACGCACCCCGCCGCTCCGCTTCAAAACTGGTCCACGCTGCCACGCTGCTTTTGTCGGCCTGCCTGCTGGGCGGGGCGGTCGCCCCGGCACTCTCGCAACAGGCCGCCGCGGCAAGCTCGGGCGATGGACTGGACGCAGACCTGCGGCACGAACTTGCCGATTTCAGCCAGCGAACCACGGTCAAGGTTCTGCCCAACGGGCTCACGCTGCTGCTGTGCGAGCGTAAGGACGCGCCGGTGTTCTCGTACTTCACCATTGTGGACGCGGGCGATGCGAACGACCCAACCGAGCAGTCAGGGTTGGCGCACATGTTTGAGCACCTGGCATTCAAGGGAACCGAGGATATCGGGACCAAGAACTACCCTGCTGAAAAGGTGGCGTTGGCCAAACTGGAAACCGCTCACGGGGCCTATGACATGGAACAGCTGCGGGAGGTCGCCAACGGCGTGAAGCCCGACCCCGCCCGCCTGAAGCAGCTCCATGATGCCTATGAGGCCGCTGAGCGCGACGCCAATCAGTATGTCATCCCGAACGAGTTCACAGAGATCGCGGAGGCGAACGGGGCCAACGGGCTCAACGCCGAAACCTCGCTCGACGACACACGCTACTTCTGGTCGATGCCGGCCAACCGCCTGGAACTGTGGGCTTACCTCGAAAGCGACCGGATCGGGCACCCGGTGCCGCGGCAGTTTTACCGCGAGCGCAGCGTGGTGGAAGAAGAACGGCGGATGCGGGTCGATACCAGCCCCACGGGCCGCCTGGTGGAGCAGTTCCTGGCGAGCGCGTACGAGGCGCACCCGTATGGCCGACCGAACGTGGGTTGGCAAAGCGAGCTGGACCACATTACGGCAACCGAGGCCATGGCGTTTCACAGGCACTATTATGTGCCGTCCAACATCGTGATCGCGGTGGTTGGGGACTTTTCCCGGACTGACGCGTTGCCGCTGCTCACCCGCTACTTCGGGGCCTTGCCGGATGGAGGCCCCAAGCCACTCGGCGTCATCACGGTGGAGCCGCCACAGACCGGCGAACGGACGGTGTCGCTCGAAGCCGGGGCGGAGCCCATGTATCTGGAGGGCTACCATCGGCCCGGGTACCGCGACCCGGACGATGCCGTGTATGACGCGATCCAGGATATTTTTTCGAACGGGCGCACTTCGCGGTTGTACCGCAGCCTGGTGCGCGACAAGCGGCTTGCGGCCGAAGCGGAAGGCTTTACGGGCTTCCCAGGTGACAAGTACCCGGGGCTGTTCGGGTTCTTCGCGGTGCCCGCGCCTGGGCACCGCAATGCGGAGCTGCGCAAGGCTATTCACGAAGAGATCGACCGGCTGCGAACCACCGATGTGTCGGACGCGGAGCTCGCGATGTTTAAAACCCGCGCCCGTGCGGAGCTGCTGCGGGGGCTGGGCGAAAACCAGGGCCTGGCGGAGCAGCTGGCCGTTTTTCAACTGCGCTATGGTGACTGGCAGGAGCTTTTTCGGCAGCTGGGACGGGTGGACAAGGTGAGCAAGGCAGATATTCGAAGGGTGGCAAACCAGGTGTTTGTTTCAACCAATCGCACGTATGCGGAGATTGACCCCCCACCACCTGCCGCGGGAGCGGCAAAGGCCTCCGCACAGGGCCAGCCAGGGGGCGCGCGATGAAGCGTTCCGCCGCTGCGCGGCTTTTTTCTGGCCTGCTCTTTTCTGCTCTGCTGCCGTATGCGGCGTTGGGACAGACCGGGCACCCCGTCGTCCCGCCGGACGCGCGCGAAGCCGTCGGCCCCCAGCCGGCCTGGGAGCAGATCGCCGTGCCCGCTCTGCCGCCCTTTAAGCCGGCCGAGCCGAAGCGGGTGTCCCTGCCGAACGGCATTGTTCTCCTGCTGCAGGAAGACCACGAACTGCCGTTTGTGAACGGCTTTATCGAGATGCACGGCGGCGACCGCGACGTGTCCGCCCAAAAGGCCGGGCTCGCCGGCCTGTATGGGGAAGTGTGGCGGACGAGCGGGACAGCCCAGCAAAGCGGCGACGCGCTGGACGACCTGCTGGAAGCCAAGGCGGCCAAGATCGAGACCGAGGCCGATATGGACTCAAGCTCGCTCGCCTGGTCGTGCCTGAAAGCGGATAACGGCCAGGTGCTGGGGCTAGCAGTGGACCTGCTGCTCCATCCCAAGTGGAACCCCGCCAAGCTG
This sequence comes from uncultured Acidobacteriaceae bacterium, assembly GCA_964248435.1. Lineage (GTDB taxonomy): Bacteria > Acidobacteriota > Terriglobia > Terriglobales > Acidobacteriaceae > EB88. The sequence continues at coordinate 9,242 of CAXTYP010000004.1, forward strand.
GAGCTGGCACAGCAGGAAACGATTGCCGGCATCCTGCGGCGGAACGAAAGCCCGGGCGCGATCGCGGCGCGCGAAGCTGCAAAGCTGGTCTACGGGCCGACCAGTCCGTACGGCCGCACACCCGAGATCGCCAACATCCTGGGCATTACGGTTGCTGATCTGGCGGCCTTCCACACGCGCACCGTGCTGGCCAGCAACATGATTGTCGGTGTAGAGGGTGACTTCGACGCCACGGCGATGGAAGCCAAGCTGCGAGCCGCGCTCGGCGGCATCGCCAAAGGCGCACCGGTGGTTACGCCGAACGAGGCTCTTCCGCAACCGAAACAGGGCCTGTACCTGGTCGACAAGAAAGACGTGAACCAGAGCAATGTTTGGATTGTTGGCCCCGGTATCCGGCGCGACGATCCGGACTTCTACACCTTGTCGGTTTTGAACGAGATCTTTGGCGGCGGTTTCGGCTCGCGGCTGTTTCAGGACGTTCGCACCAAGCTGGGACTGGCGTACAGCGTGGGCGGGGGCTTCAGCGCTGGCTGGGATCACCCGGGCATGTTTCGCGTAGAAGCTTCTACCAAGAGCGCCAGCACCGAAGCAGCGACGGCCGAGATGTTGAAAGACACGGGCGAGCTGCGCACCGCGCCGTTTACCGAGGATGAGCTGAAGCTCGCAAAGGACCAGGTGCTGAACGGCTTTATCTTCAACTACAACACGCCGGAAAAGGTGTTGGCGGCGGCCGCGCGGCTCCAGTTCTACGGCTACCCGGCAGACTACCTCGAGCGCTACCGGGCGGGCGTTGAAAAGGTCACGGTAGCCGACCTCCAACGGGTGGCCAGGTCGCGGGTCGACATTTCAAAACTGGCGGTGGTGGTTGTAGGCAACCAGGAGGCGTTCGGTACGCTGCTGAGCGGGCTGGGACTGGGCGCAGCACAGGTCCTCGACGTCACCATTCCCGTGCCGCCGGAGCTACGGCAGCAGATGGGCGGGGCGGGCGGCCCAGGGCAACCGTAGCCTGGAAAGTACTGGCGCAGCAACGACCGAGCAGGCATGATCACGGAAGGAGAAACAACAAACGATGGCCACTGCGGTTGCAATTCTGGCTGCCGGCAAGGGCACACGCCTGCGCTCGCAGCGGCCCAAGGTGCTGCATACAGTGGGCGGCAAGGCGCTGCTGCTCCATGTGATCGAGGCCGCGCGCGCGGTGGTGCCGGCGTCCGATATCTACGTCATCATCGGGCACCAGGCTGCGCAGGTGCGGGCCGCGGTGGAGCACACCGGCGTGCGGTTTGTGGAGCAGCGCGAGCAGAAAGGCACGGGCCACGCGATTGCGGAGGCGCTGCCGGCGCTGCCTGCTTACGACGACCTGCTGGTTCTGTCGGGCGATGTGCCGCTGCTGACCGGCAGCACGGTGGCGGCGCTCCAACGGTTCCACATCGAGCGGGCCGGGGCCATGACCGTGCTGTCGGCGGTGGTTGACGACCCGTTCGGCTATGGGCGCATTGTGCGGGCCGGGGGCGAGTCAGACCCAGGGGCACGGGACGAGATCGCGCGCATCGTGGAGCAAAAGTCGCTGGCGCCGGGGGAAGAGGCGATCCGAGAGATCAACTCCGGCATTTATGCGTTTGCGCTGGCGCCGTTGCGGGCAGGCATCGGCCGGCTCCGTGCCAACAACTCGCAGGGCGAGCTGTACCTGACGGACATGGCGGCCATTCTGCGCGCCGACGGGCAGCGTGTTCTGGCGCAGGCGGCACCATCGGCCGATGAGGTGCTGGGGGCCAACACCATCGCCGAGATGATGGCGCTCGACACCAGGCTGCGCCGAAACACGGCGGCCCGGCACATGGCTGCCGGCGTGACGATCTTTCAGCCGGAAACCGTGGTGATTGATGCCGGCGTCGAGATTGGCCCGGATACGGTGATTGAACCCTTTGCGCAGTTGCTGGGCACAACACGGGTGGGCAGCGGGACCAGGATTCGGTCTTTTTCCGTGCTGGAAGACATGACGGTGGGCCATGCGGTGCTGATCCGCCAGGGGTGCATCCTGGCCGGCTCTGCGATCGGCGACGGCGCGGTGCTGGGCCCGTACGCGCACCTGCGCCCCGAAAGCCAGGTCGGGAATGGGGCGCACGTGGGCAACTTTGTGGAACTGAAGAAAACCCGGATGGGCGCGGGCGCGAAAGCCAACCACCTGGCCTACCTGGGCGATACAGAGATTGGCGAAGGTGCAAACATCGGCGCCGGCACGATCGTGTGCAACTACGACGGGGTGCGAAAGTACGCGACGGAGATTGGGGCAGGCGCGTTTGTGGGCAGCAATGCCGTGCTGGTGGCCCCTGTCTCGATCGGCGAAGGGGCGTACATCGCGGCTGCCTCGTGCATTACGGGCGATGTACCGGCGGATGCCCTGGGGCTGGGCCGGTCGCGGCAGGTGAACAAGCCGGGCTGGGCTGCGAAGCGCCGGGCGGCTCGTACCGCGGAGCGCCCGGAGTAGGCTGGAAGCCAGCTTGAAGGCGAGACGTGGATCGGAGGTTAAAGAGTAGCCGCAGTGAGCCGATCCTGGGCCATTGGAGGCTGGGCGCGATGTTGTTTCGCCAGCGCATTGCGCATCCGGATGCGAGCGGAAACGAGGCCCCGGTGTACCTCCAGCTCCTCGCAGCCCAGGAGCCGGGCAATGCGATCCGGGGCATAGCCCTCCACGTCGCGCAAAAGAAACAGCAAGCGCTCCCGTGGCGGCAAAGTGCCCACTGCCTCTTCCAGGTCTGTGCGGCGCACATTGCCGCGGCCCAGGTGTGCTTCGGCATCGGGCCGGGCTGCTTCCGGGCAGGGTGCGAGTGAGAAGCGCCGTTCGAGTTCTTTCAGCAGGCATTGGTCCACGGACTCGCCTGAAGGCCGGGGCGCCGTGGAAAACGCACTTTGAAAGGTCGAGGTCAGGATGGTCTCAGCTTCGGCTTCGTTCGCGGTCATGTAGTAGGAAACAGAGAAGACCCGGTGCCGGTGCGCTTCAAAAACATCGCGCTGCTGCTGCTCGGCGGAAAGCTGCTGTGCCTCGCTCGCCACGATTCCCCGGCCTTCCCACAGTCTGTTGTGTGTTTCGAACAAGTTTGGCCCCTTTACGTTCTGACGGTGCCGGCTCTCGGATGAGAGCTGTTCGCCCTTACCAGCAAAGAATACAGCCTGCTGCGGACCTAGTCGTATAAACTCTGTTCGCTGGGCGACAGCGATCGACCTTTCAGCCGTATTACGAAACAGAGTTTAGCCCGGATGGACGGCCCGGCTGTTCCCTTCGCTAAATGTGTGTTGTTATGGCACACTTTCCCAAGCGGGCACGCCTCGTGAGCTCCGGCATGGTTGCAACTGAAGAATGGACGGAAGCGAAGCATGGCTGCGGAAAAGATTCTGGTAGTGGACGATGAGCCGCTGGCACGAACACTGCTTGTCAACATGCTGCGCAAAGAAGGGTATGCGGTTGAAAGCGCGCGGGACGGGGAAGAAGCCCTGCGGACGCTTGCCACCCGGTCCAGCGATCTCATCCTGACGGACCTCCACATGGAGGGCGGCGACGGGATGCGTTTGCTCGAACAGGTGCGAGCGCGCCAGTTGCAAACGCCCGTGATCCTGGTGACCGCGGTCCACGAGGTAAGAACGGCGATCGCCGCGATGCGGGGTGGCGCCTTTGACGTGTTGTTGAAGCCTGTCGAGAACACGGCCCTGCTGGAGTCGGTTGGGCGCGCGGTGGCTTACGGCAACGTGGCCCGCCGCAACACGACCTATCGCAATAGCCTGGAGCACCTGGTGGAAGCCCGAACCAGCCTGCTGCGAGAAGCCATGTTTGAGCTGGAGCGCTCCTACGATACGACGCTTGAAGCTTTGGGCGATGCGCTGGACCTGAAGGACTCGGAAACAGAAGGTCACTCGCGGCGAGTGACGGCATACACGATCGCCGTGGCACGCGCGATGGGTATCGATCACACAGACATCAAGACCGTGAAACACGGGGCCTTTCTGCACGACATCGGCAAAATGGCGATCCCGGATGCAATCCTGCTCAAGCCGGGGCGACTGGACACCTACGAGCAGGAGATCATGCGGCGGCACTGCTTGTCGGGCTACCAGATCGTGCGCAAGATCCCGTTTCTGAAAGAAGCTGCCGACATCGTCTACAGCCACCAGGAGTTCTTCAACGGTGGCGGCTACCCACGGCAGCTGCGTGGGGAAGAGATTCCGTTGGGCGCGAGGATTTTTGCAGTCGCGGACACGCTGGATGCCATCACGTCCGACCGGCCCTACCGACGTGGCTCGCCATTTTCCGCAGCGCGCAACGAGATTGCCCGATGCGCGGGCACCCAGTTCGACCCCAAGGTGGTCGACGCATTTCTATCGATGCCGCCCGATGTTTGGGAAGAGTTGCGCGACGCTATCGCGGGGCGTATCCGGACCTAGCCGTTGATCGCTGGGGCCGCAATGCTAGACGAACTCAAACGAGGCTTGTTCCAAGGGCTCGGGCCCGACTTCCCGAATCTTCTCGAGTGAGTGCCGGTTCCACAGCACGACCGCGATACCGCTTAACAGCGCGGAACTGACCACCAGGAAGACGATGCGCAGCTTGGAGGGTGGGGAGGACCCGGCCGTATAGGGCTTGTCGGGCGCCTTGGGTGCCCCGGCGGCGTCAGCCCATCTCCGTCGCTTTTTCATGTTTGCTTGGAGAGCATGGGGGCGCTTTCGGTCGCCTGGAGTGTAAAAAGATGGTGAACGCCTTAGTTCTTCTAAATACTGGAGATCAAGGGTTGCAATTATCCATATAAATGGTATTCTGGATTCACTTCGAGGCTGAACGGGCACCTGGCTGTTGATCGAAGCTTAAAGCTCTCCACCAGGTTCACGTTCCACGTTTGTACGAACGGGTTTGCACCACAAGTTGCGTCACTGGCCTCCCGGCATGAGCAGAAATGTTCATGCCGCCTTTTTTTGTGCTCGACCCGCGGCCGGTCGGCGGAAGGACATACCTGCAAAACACACAAGCCCCTGAGACGACAAGGGGCTTGTGCGTTTTGCAGGTAGAGAGTGACTACTTGCCGGGTTTCATCTCGAGGTGCCCGCCAAAACCGAACCGCATGGCGGACAGGATCTTGTTGGCAAACAGGTCGTTGCCGCGCGAAGCGAAACGCGAAAAAAGAGCCGCGCTCAACACGTCGATCGGCACTCCCTCGTCGATGGCCGCGATCGAAGTCCAGCGTCCTTCACCCGAATCGGCCACTTCGCCGCCATAGTTGGCCAGGTCCGGCTGCTGCACCAGCGCGGCGGCCGTCAGGTCCAGCAGCCACGACGAGATCACCGAGCCGCGGCGCCAAACTTCGGCGACGTTTTCCAACTCAAAATCGTACTGGTAGTGTTCCGGGGTACGCAGGGGCGTGAGTTCAGCGGAGTGCTCCTGCTCCTTTTGCTTGCCGATGTTGGCGTTTTTCAGAATGTTGAAGCCTTCGGCATAAGCGGCCATGATGCCGTACTCAATGCCGTTATGGACCATCTTGACAAAGTGGCCGCCGCCAACTTCGCCGCAGCGCAGGTAGCCCTCTTCCGAGGTGGATTCGGCGACCTTTTCGCGGCCGGAGGTGCGGGGCACATCGCCCTTGCCCGGGGCCAGTGTCTTGAAGATGGGGTCCAGAAACTGCACGGCCTCTGCCTGGCCGCCGATCATCATGCAGTAGCCGCGTTCGAGGCCCCACACGCCGCCGCTCACGCCCACGTCCACGTACCGGATGCCCTTTTGCTCGAGCTCCTTGGAGCGGCGTATGTCGTCGATGTAGTACGAGTTGCCGCCGTCGATCAGGATGTCGCCTTTTTCGAGGTGCGGTGCGATCTTTTGGATCATGCCGTCGACCGCGCCGGCCGGCACCATGAGCCACACCACCCGCGGGGTTTGCAGCTTGCCCAGGAAATCTTCAAGCGATGTCGAGCCTTTTGCGCCGGCGCTTTGGAGCTCGCTGACTGCCTTCTCGCTCAGGTCCGACACCACCACATCGTGGCCACCCTTCATCAGGCGCTTGGCCATGTTGGCACCCATGCGGCCCAGACCCACCAAACCAATCTGCATGCTTTTCTCCCTTTTCGGCGGCTCGTGAAGCGGGCCGCTTTCGAACCCTATGGTATTCGATGCCGGGCTCTGCGTTCGGACGCAGCTATCGCGAGCGCTCGATCTCGCTGACACCTTGCCCGTCGGCAACGATGACGCGCGCGGCCATGTCGAGAAACAGGCCGTGCTCCACCACGCCGACGATGGCGCGCAGCTCGGCCGCGGTTTTCGCCGGGTCGGCGATGGTGCCGTAATGGCAGTCGAAGATCAGGTTTTTCTCGTCCGTCAGGAACGGTTCCGTGCCTCGCATTCGCAGCACGGGCGAAGCACGGAGGTTTTTGAGCCGGCGCTCAACCAGCGGGGCGGCCAGCGGGATCACTTCAACCGGCAGCGGAAACGTGCCAAGTGCCGGGACCACCTTGCCTTCGCCGACCACGACGATAAAGGTGCGCGCGGCGGTGGCGACTATTTTTTCGTACAGCAATGCCCCGCCGCCGCCCTTGATCAGCGCCAGGTCCGGGCCCACCTCATCCGCGCCGTCGATGGCAACATCCAGTTCCTGCGTTTCACTGAACGTCGTTAACGGAATGCCGAGTTGCCGTGCCAGGGCCGCGGTGCCGCTTGAGGTGGGCAGGCCCACAATCTTCAGGCCGCCGCGAACGCGCTCCCCCAGCAACTCCAGCACGTGTTTCGCCGTGGTGCCGGTGCCCAGGCCTACGCGCATCCCGTTCTCGATGTACTGCATACTGCGCCGTGCCGCTTCGCGCTTTGACTCATCCTGTGTCAGCATCTGCCCGCTCCGTTTCCCGACACCAATCTTAGCTGGCGCTCAGCGCGATTCGCATCCCGGGGCAGCGGCGCAGCGGCAATCGCGGCAGAAGGTGTGGTTGAACCGGTGCGCCACAATCATCAACGTACTGCCGGCAAACGTCAGGGCCACCTCGGCGGCATGCGACGGCAGCTGGTCGCCCCACCAGGCCGCCCCAAAGATGCATCCGAGCCCCGCGGCCATGAGCCAAACCACCCGGCGGCGGCGGTGCGCCCGAAAGCCGTGCAGAAGGGCCAGCGCGCCCAGCGATGCCACCGCGATGGCCAGAACCCGGTGCACGCGCTCCTCCGACGGCAGGCTGTGCGCCAGCACGGTGGAAAGGGACAGCACCACCGGCGTAAGCAGGCAGTGCAAAAAACAGGCTGTGGAGGTCCATGTTCCAAGGCGGTCGGCCCAGAAAGGCGAGAGTGAAGGTGAGGCAAAGCGCATCATCCGACCATACCTCTATTGCGAATGCGAGTGCAATAGTAGGAAGTTGAGCTTCAGAGCGGCAGACTTGATCTTCGCTTCTTCTTCTCCTACGATGCTGCTTGTGAGCGCATCTTGTACCTCGACGGTGCTGTACACAGGCGCGGCGCTTCGCCGTGAACTGAATGCCCGGGCGGCCCTGTACGCGCGCGAACACGGGCTGCTCCATGACACCACGACCGGGCGCGAGCCGAGCGTGATCTTTGGCGAGGACGAAGCGGGACGGCATGGCAACTTTTTTCCCGCAAGTTACCGCGCTATCCAGGCCGATGCGAACTGGCGCGCGCGGCTGGGGAAAGCGCACACCGCGAGCCGGCGAGCAGCCCCGCGGGCCGACTGGCGCTGGCGCGAACTGGATTGCGCGGCGAGCTCGGACGCCCTGCTGATGAACATCTTTTGCCACCCGCGTTTGTTCAGCGGCGGCAGTGTTGCTTCCCTGCTCGGCCTGGAGCGGGGCAGCCGGCCGTGCTTCGGCGTGTACCCCCGCCTGCTGCGAGAGCGCGGCGGGACGGACACAACGGAGATCGACATGGTGCTGGACGGGCTGCTGGTCGAGGCCAAGCTGACGGAAGGCGACTTTCAAACAGCCCGGCCGGCGCTGCTGGACCGCTTTACCGGGTGGCGCGAAGTGCTGGATGAGGAGGCGCTGCCGCGCACAGCGGCCGGGGCTTTCGAGAGCTACCAGCTGCTGCGTGGTGTGCTGGCGGCGGAGGCTTCGGGGCAGCGCTTCTGTGTGCTTCTTGACGCGAGGCGAGCTGACCTGATCGCACGCTGGCATGCGGTACTGCGGGCCGTGCCCCGTGCCGAGCTGCGCTGCCGGCTGGAGGTGCTGACCTGGCAGGAGCTGGCGGCTGCCCTGCCGCCTTCCCTCGCGCGGCTGCTGCGTGAGAAGTACGGCATATCGACTCCGCAGCCGGACCGCATCTCAAAACGCTGAGGAGCACGGAAGATGGAATACACGCGCCTGGGCAAGACCGGTCTCGAAGTGTCACGCATTTGCCTTGGCTGCATGAGCTACGGCGAGCCTGCAAAAGGGGCTTTGACCCCCGGCAGCCATGCCTGGACGCTGAACGAGGCCGAGTCGCAACCGTTTCTAAAGCAGGCCTTGGACCTCGGGATCAACTTTTTCGATACCGCAAACGTGTACTCGCGCGGCGGCAGCGAAGAGATCGTGGGGAAGTTCCTCAAGGCGAACACGCGGCGTGAGCAGGTCGTGATCGCGACCAAGGTCCACGGGGTGATGCGCGAAGAGCCAAACGGCGGCGGGCTTTCCAGAAAGGCGATCCTCCACGAGATCGACGCGAGTTTGCGCCGTCTCGGGACCGACTACGTCGACCTTTACCAGATCCATCGCTGGGACCCGAAAACGCCGATCGAGGAAACACTCGAAGCGCTGCACGACGTGGTGAAGGCCGGCAAGGCACGCTACCTCGGCGCGTCGAGCATGTACTCCTGGCAGTTCGCAAAAGCGCTGTACCTGGCCGACCGGCACGGCTGGACGCGCTTTGTCTCCATGCAGAACCATTACAACCTGCTGTATCGCGAAGAAGAACGCGAGATGATGGGGTTGTGCCAGGAAGAGGGCATCGGCGTGATCCCGTGGAGCCCGTTGGCGCGCGGCCGCCTGGCGCGGCCTTCAAGTGCCGACAGCACCAAGCGGCTTGAAACGGACCAGTTCGGCAAAACGATGTACGCGGGCACGGAAGAAGCCGACCGCAAGGTCATCGACGCCGTGGCTGCGATGGCGGGGCGCAAAGGGGTGCCGCAGGCTTCGCTCGCGCTGGCCTGGATGCTAACCAAGCCCTACGTCGACAGCCCGATCGTGGGCGCGACCAAGCCGCATCATCTTGAGGACGCTGTGTCGTCGCTGGCGATCAAGCTGTCGTCCGAAGAGGTCGCGGAGCTCGAAGCAGCCTATATTCCCCACCCGGTGCTGGGCTTCAAGTAGTCGGGCGGCTCTTGGGATGGAAGGTCTGGAGCAGCAGTGCTAGGCTGGGTTCGCGATGCGCGCTCCCTCGAGGCGCATGCCAGGGAGCGCCATGCAGAGTCGCATTCTCGGCACCACCATGCCTGTTCTTGAATTTCTTCTCGAGCCGAATGAGACCGTCATCTCGGAGGCTGGCGAGTTGAGCTGGATGTCGGGCTCGATCCAGCTCACCACACACACGCAGTTCGGCGGCGGCGGCGGTTTCTTCGGGGCGATCAAGCGCGTCGCGGGCGGCGGCTCGCTGTTTATGACGGAGTACCGCGCGATCGGCGCGCCGGGCGAGATCGCGTTTGCCGCCAAGATGCCAGGGCATATCGTTCCTGTCGAGGTAGCACCAGGCAACGAGTACTTCGTGCACCGGCACGGCTTCTTGTGCGCCACTCCCGCGGTGAACGTCGGGGTCGGCTTTCAACAGTCGCTCGGGGCCGGCATCTTCGGCGGCGATGGCTTTCTGCTGCAACGGATTACCGGCTCGGGCGTGGCGTGGCTCGAGCTTTCGGGCGAGTTGGTCACGCGCGACCTGCGTCCAGGTGAAACCTTGCGGGTGCATCCGGGCCATGTCGGCGCGTTCCAGGCTTCCGTGAACTTCGGCATCACGCGTATTCAGGGGATCCGCAACATGGTTTTCGGCGGCGATGGAATCTTTCTCGCCGCGCTCACCGGCCCGGGGCGTATCTGGCTGCAAACCCTGCCCCTGCCGCAACTGGCACACAAGCTGCAGCAGTACATGGGCGGAGCCGGGGAGACGGCGCAGAGCGGAGTGGTCGGCGGCATTGTGGGATCGATCCTGGAAGGCATGCGCTAGACGGCTTGAAGCTGCAAACAGGAAAACGCCCGGCTGGTTGGCCGGGCGTTTCCTTTTGCCTGCAACAGCAGCTTCTAGAACTGGTACTTCAGCGCGAACTGGAATTCACGCGGGACGTAGCCGGCTGCGGTGGAGCTGATGGTGCCGATATTGTTAGGAGTGACCGTGTAGGTGTCGCTCAGGAAGGACTGCTGGGAGGGCACGCCGTTGATCGGATAAGTCACATTCGAACTGGTCGGCGTAGCTTGAACGGTGGCATTTGGGGGAGCGAAGTTAGTGACGTTAGTGATGTTGAAGCACTCCGCGCGGAACTCAAGGGTGGACTCGCGGTACACGGGGAAGCTCTTGAATACAGAGAAGTCCACGCGGCGGTAGTCCGGTCCGTGCAGCGGGTTACGCTGCTCGTCGCCCAGGGTGCCGGACAGTTGCGGTGTGAACGCGGCCGGGTTGAAGAACTGGTTGATGGTTCGCGTGCCGACATCGGCCTTCGCGACCTGGTTAGGACGGCCGCTGGTGGCGGCGTTGGTGGTACCCGAAACACCGTTGGAAACAGTCACGGTAAACGGCTGACCCGTCTGCCAGACCAGCAGGGTGTTGGCCTGCCAGCCCTTGCCGAGCGCCGCGCCGATGCCTGTCAGGTTTTTGCCGAAAGGCAGCAGGTAGTCGCCGGTCACAACGCCGCGCTGGCGGATGTCGAGATCACTGTTGCCGTATTCCACCGTGCTGAGCTGTGAGGGAAGTGCGCCGTAGCCGTCGTTGACTTCGTTGCTGAAGCCGAGGACGTTGTCAAGCGCGTGGGCATAGGTGTAGTTGGCGCCAATGGTGAGCCCGGCCGTGGTTCGGCGGGTGAGCTGCACCTGGGCGGCGTTGTAGCTGGACGAGCCTTCACTGGTGTACTGGCCGATGCTGGTGACGTTCTGCAGGCCGGGGTAGTTGTGGTAGGGCCGCAGGTTGTTGTAAGCCTGGCTGGTGGTTTCGTGGTTGGCCAGGGCCAGGCTGTTGAGGGTGCTGTTGGAAACAAGCGCCGGCGCATTGACGTCGTTGGTGATCTGCGCCAGGTGGCGGCCCAGAACGCCGACATAGCCGACCTGCAGCACGTTCGCGCCGAACGATTTCTCAATGTTCAGGTTGAACTGTTCGGCATAGGAGGTGCGGAACCGCGGATCGACCACATCGGAGATGCTGCCGGTCGGATTGGTCGCGCTTGAGAGTTGCGGGGCCGGCAGGCCCTGCGAAAAGCGAGTCGGCGCGAAATTGACACCGTTGGCCCCGGGAGCCGCCAGGCAGGCACCATTCTGGCAGCTATAGTCAGCCACAAAAGGCTGCGCCTTGAGTGACGAGTTGGACGTGTAGTTCTCCGGGAAGTACGACATGCCGTAGCCGCCCCGGATCACAAACCCGGTGCCGGGGGAGTACGCGAAGCCGATACGCGGCGCCACGTTGGTCCAGGTGGGGTTGAGCCCGGCATACTGGTTGACCGCGGGACGAGCCGGGCTTCCAGGGATCGCTGGGGTTGTGCCTGTAGCTGGGGTGGCCGGAACCGCTGGGGTCGCCTTTTGGTTCGCAGTCACAATCTGTCCGGTAGCCAGGTCGAAATTCGACAGCGCGTTCTTGACCTCGGTGAAGGGGGTGTACACGTCATAGCGAACGCCGAGGTTCAGCGTCAGGTTCTGCGTGGCGTGCCAGTCGTCCTGGATAAAGCCGCCCGGCTCCCAGGTGCGCCAGTGCGGGGCGATCGTGTCGATGGACTGCGTGACATTGTTGAAGGTGCCCTGCAGCAAAGAAGCCAGTGCCGAGGGATCCCCATTGATCGGGTTGAAGCTGTAGTTGGAGTTACCGTAGTTGTTTTGCGCGTTGGTCGCCTGGCGACGAATGAGATCGGCACCGATCTTGATGCTGTGCGGCCCGTGATTGATGGTGATCGAGCCATTTTCCTGGAACGTGTTGTTGATGTCTATGATCGGGATGAAAGCGCCATCGCCGAGGTCGGCGAAGCCGCCCACACTGGTCGGCGCCAGGCCCGAAGTCGCGGTACTAAGGTTGATGCCGGGCTGGCCGAAAGCCGTGTTGACATTGACGCCGTAGTTCAACGGCAGCGACTGGTTGTTGATCCGCGTGTAGCCGAAGCCGAGTTGCAGCAGCACATTGGCGTTGATGGTGCGGACAAAGTTGATCTGGGCGTTTTGCGCGTCATCCTTGGCGGTACCGAAGAAGTTGTAGATGGCGCCGCCCGGCTGCACATTGACCCCGGCGACCGTCTGAGACGGAAGGAAGCCCGGGTTGGTGGACGGTACACGGTTGTAGGTGTAGCGGCCGAAGATCAGGTCCTTCTGATCAATTTGCCAATCCACGCGGCCATCCGCCGTGTCAGAAGTCAGGGTGCTGGCGGTGGATGAAACATAGCCGTCCGAGACCCCGGGAACGCCGCGGCTCGGCGAGTTGCCGAGCGGGTACAGCAGGGCGTAGTTGAGGCCGACGGGATCGATGCCGCCGTTTTTGCCTGCATTCGGGCCCGTCTTGTCGCCGCCGTCGGCCAGCGCCAGGATCTGCGCCTGGTTGCCGCTATGCAGCGCGTTGTACTCGGCCGCCGTGGGTACCTGGCTTACCTGCGGGTTGCCGCCGATAATCTGGCGAAGGCCTTCGTAATCGCCGAAAAAGAAGACCTTGTCCTTGACGATGGGGCCGCCGATGGATGCGCCGAACTGGTTCTGGCGAACTTTCGGCTTGGGCAAATGCTGGCCGAATTGGAACGGGTAGGCATCCAGGACGTCGTTGCGGAAGAACTCATAAGCGGAACCGTGGAACTGGTTGGAGCCGGACTTGGTGATGACATTGATCACCGCGCCCGCGGTACGGCCGGCCTCCGCGGTGTAGGTGTTGGTCTCGATATTGATTTCGCGAATGGACTCGATCGAGGGACGGATGCCGATGGTGCCGATGATGCGGTCGTTGTTGTCCATACCATCCACGAGTTCGTCGTTGAGGATTTCGGACTGGCCATTCGCCGATACGGACGAAGTCTGACGGCGGTCATCGGGGCGGGCACCGCTGGTCAGACCATTGCCCGGACCCTGGTTCGCGCCGGGCACGATTTGCGCCAGGTTGATGAAGTTGCGCCCATCGAGCGGCAAATCCTCCACTTGCTGCTGGGTCACCAGTGTGCTTACAACCGAGTTGTCGGTTTGCAGCGCCGGCGTTTGAGCGGTCACCTGCACCGTGGTCGCTTCCGAACCGACTTCAAGCTTTGCGTCTTCACGCGCGCGGTCACCGGCGGACAGGTTGATCTCAGGAATCACCGTCGACTTGAAGCCGGATTCTGTCACCTGGATGGAGTAAGTACCGGGTCCCAGCTCGGAAAAGGTGTAATCGCCGGACGGACCGGTTTGAATCGTGTGCTTCTCGTTGGTGCCAGTGTTGGTCAATGTGACTGTAGCGTTCGCTACCGTCGCGCCGCCATTGTCCGTTACGGTTCCCGTGATGTCGCCGGTAGTGTTTTGTGCCATTGCGTAAGGAGCCGCCGGGAGCAGCAGGCACCCGGTCATCAGTGCTGCCCCTGCCGCCATGCGCACGCGTCGTTCTGCCGCCTCTGAAAAGATTCCGATCCTGCGTATGTTTGCCATCTTTTGTCTTTTGTCCTCGATTACAGCGATTGGCCGAAACTCCGGTTGTTCATCCGTTGCACCGAAACCCTATCGTTTCCGGGCGATGCCTTGCAAGCAATTTTGTCCGCCAAGCCGTAGAAAATGCCTACCCCGACTGCAACCTGTTCATTCCGCTGTGTTTGCAGGTTTACTAAAGAGCGACCCCCGATGCCCGGAGCGGCACCCTGACGGGCATTTCCGCGGCTGCGCAAGGCGTGTGCCGGGCCAGACAAACGGTTGTCCGCCCAAGCTGTCCAACCGCCCGACAGAACACGGGTGCGCGAGCGAAGGACCTCGCCTGCAGGCGCGCGGCGGAGGCCCGGAGCGGAGGCCCGGAGCAGAGGCCCGGAGCAGAGGCCGCTGTGCCCGGGCTGCTGAAAAGATCGCGGGGGCCGGTGGCAAAAAACCCGGACTGCGTTCCTTGCGGTGATGCAAGGGAGTGGTGACACGGGAAAGATTTGCGCCCGAGCTCGAATCCGCAAGCGGGCGCATGGTCAGGCTAGCGAGTCCTCCACAGCACGGGTGACGCGAAGGAGGTCGGCGCGGCCCAGGTAGGGGTGCAGGGGCAGGCTCAACACATGCTGCGAAGCATGCTCGGCACAGGGCAGGGGGCCGCTGCGTGAGGGAAACCGTCCATCCGCAAATACCGGCTGCCGGTGCATGGGCACCGGGTAGTGCACGGCTGTGGGCACCCCGAAGCCGGCAAGCGCTGCGGCGACGGACTCACGCTCTTCCACTTCGATGGTGTACTGAGCCCACGCGCTGGTGCGGCCGGGTCGCAGGGTGGGCAGGCGAAGCCTGCGTTTTCGCTCAAGTGCGAGCAGCGCGCCGTTGTATGCATTGGCCGTTTCTCCGCGCGCGATCAGCTCGCGGTCAAACACGTCGAGTTTGGCCAGGAGCACGGCAGCCTGGATGGTATCGAGCCGGCCATTGATGCCGATCGATGTGTGGCGGTAGCGGGCCTGCTGTCCATGATTGCGCAGCTGCCGCATGCCGAGCGCGAGCTCGTCGTTATCGGTCAGACACGCTCCACCGTCGCCATAACAACCGAGCGGCTTGGACGGAAAAAAGCTGGTGCAGCCCACGGTGCTGAGTCCGCCCGAGTGTCGCCCCTTGTAAAGGGAGCCGAAGCTTTGCGCGGCATCCTCGATGACCGGGAGGCTATGCCGGGCCGCGATTTCGTTGATCTCGTCCATCTCCGCCGGTTGACCGTACAGCGAGACGGGCATGATGGCGCGAGTCGCGGGCGTGATGGCCGCCTCGATCAGCGCAGGGTTGATGTTCCAGGTTTCCGGCTCGATGTCGACCATGACGGGTGTCGCGCCAAGCAGGGCAATCATCTCGCCGGTGGCGAAAAACGTGAAAGGAGACGTGATGACTTCGTCACCAGGGCCGACACCGTGCGCCATCAGCGCCAGGAGCAAGGCGTCGGTGCCGCTGCCGCAGGAAATGCAGTGCCGGACACCGACCCGGGCGGCAAGCCGTTCTTCCAGCTCCGAGACTTCAGGACCCAGGATGTACTGGCCATGGTCGAGCACGGCATGGATCCGGGCATCGATAGAGACTTTCAGATCACGGTACTGCGCCTGGAGATTGATATACGGAAGGGTCGAAACGGGGTTGCTCACACCCTTATTTTCGCATTCCGGCCTCCCCAGGCGTTGAGTTCCAGCTAAAAGCTGCGCCGCACCGTGACGGTGAGTGACTGGATGGAGACCCGCACGCGACTGTGGCTGTACTCGCCCGCCTGGAGGCCGCTGACCCCGACGGTGCCCGACGCAGGCAGCTGCGCCGAGTAGGCAAGATCGGTCGTCCAGTACCGTGAGCGCCATCCGAAGCCGCCTGCGACCAAATGCTCGAGGATCGCGGCGGTCACCGGGGTGAGCGTGGCACTCGGAACAGGATCGGACTGAAAAGCGTAGCCGCCACGAAGGGTCCAATGCGGGCCCAATGAACTTTCAAATGCGCCTCGCGCGGCCCCCTGGTTGCGCCAGTTCAGGGGCACGCCGTCGCGAATGGAGGGGGACCCGGCCACGCTGTTGATCGTGGCGTTGGTGCCGTCTTTCAGCTTGACCGGAAGGTTCGCGAAGGCACCGTGCCAGCCCGTCCAGTCCCCTTCGGCGACCAGCCGGGCATACTTCGCCTGCCAGGAAACAGCCCCGGCGGCAACCTGCGGCAGGCGATTGTCGACCTCCGCGCGGTAGTGAAATGCCGGGTCGGCAGCGATGCCGAGCGCCGTAAACTGTGCCGAAGCGGTACCGGACGCGTCGCCATGGCTTTGCACGGCCGTGCTGCTCTTCCACGCAGCGCCGAAACGCAAATGCGGCCCCGGCTGCCACTGGGCGCCCGCGCTGCCGTTCCAGCCAAAGCCGGCGGTATGGAGATCAAGCAGCACTTTCAAACCCGCAAGTTGGGGCTGCTGCTGAAAGATAAAAGGCGCGCGAAGGGTGTTGGTGTTGTAAACGAGACCCGCCGTGCCGCCAAGCGACCAGTTTCGGGCGTCAGGTGAGCCGTGCGACCAGGCGAGCCCGGCGGAGGTGCGAATCGCAAAAATCTCCGACTGGTTGGTTTGAAGACCGTACGTTGCACCGGCGGTGCCAGGTGGGTCCACGTAGCGCCACTTCGCCCGGATCAGCGCATCGGGCGTCACGGCTATGCCGACCCGCCAGGAGCTTGCCCGGGGACGCTCGCCGAAAGCCCCGTAAGGGAGTGCACCGGCCGGGGCGCCCAGGGGGCCAAGGTTGTCGAACGGGGTGCGGGACGAACCCGGAGGGAGGGGACC
>CAXTYP010000005.1:0-25541 GCA_964248435.1 uncultured Acidobacteriaceae bacterium
GCTCCTGAAAAAGATCACGATTACGCCGGTCTTTACCGCCCATCCGACGGAGATCGCACGGCGCTCCGTGCTGGGCAAGCGCCGGCGCATGGGCGAGCTGCTGCAGGCGCTCGACCGCGTTCCGGCCTCGGACGGAGAACTGGAACAACTGCAGGCCGAGCTTTCGGCCGAGATCACAACGCTGTGGCAGACGGACGAGATTCGCAGCCGTCAACCCGCCGTTGCCGACGAGGTGAAGATGGGCCTCGACTACTACGAGGTCTCAATCTTTGCCACGCTCGCCCCGTTGTACGCCGAGCTGGCAAGCGCGCTGGGCAGCGAGTACGGGCTGCGGATCGAGGCCGCCGACATGCCGCTGCTGCTCTCCTTCGGCTCCTGGATCGGCGGCGATCGCGACGGCAACCCGTTTGTGACAGCACCGGTCACGTTGGCCGCAATTCGCGAAGCGCGCACACGGCTGCTGGCGCAGTACAGCGACGGCATCCAGACGCTGATCGGCAGGCTGACCAGCTCGTCGCAGCAGGTGGCCGCCGGCCCGGAACTGCTGGCCCGTTTGGACGGCTACCTGCAAACCGCGCGCGCCTGCGGCGAAACCGGCGATCGATTCAGCGCGCACTTCGAGTTTGAAAACTACCGGCGCTTCGCGGCCTGCATGGGCGCGCGGCTGGCGAATACACTTGGGCTGCCGGCCGGCGAGTCCGACACACTGGAAGCCGCCCTCGCCGCATTGCCCCCTTACGGCAGCGCGGGGGAACTGCTGGACGACCTCAACCTGGTGCGCCGCAGCCTGCTCGAAAACAACGGTGAGCGGCTGGCGGCGACCTTGATCGATCCGCTGCTGCTGCAGGCACGCACCTTCGGACTGCACCTGCACACGCTCGATATTCGCCAACATGCCCGCCTCCATGCGCAGGCTTTGGACGAGGTCGCGGGTTGCGATGGTGCACGAGGCAGTGTGCCCAGGCCGTTCAGCCCGCAAACGCTGGAGATTCTAGACACATTTCGTGCTGTTGCGGAGATCAAGCGCAGCGCGGTGCCGGAAGCAATCCGCACGTACGTAATTTCGGGCGCGGCGACCAAGGAGGATGTGCTCGCGGTGCTATGGCTGGCGCGTTTCGGCGGGGTCGACCCAGCGGGGCGCGAGGGGGACCCGGGCCTGATGCCGGTGCCGCTGTTTGAGTCGATCGAAGACCTGCGCAATGCGCCGGAGGTATGCCGCGCGCTGTGGGCCGACCCCGAGTACCGTGCGCTGGTCGCGAGCTGGGGCAACGTGCAGGAGGTGATGCTCGGCTACTCCGACTCCAACAAGGACGGCGGCATGCTGTCGAGCACGTGGGAGATTTTTCGGGCGCATCGAGCGCTGCACCAGGTTGCGCACGAGGCCGGCATCACACTGCGCTTGTTCCATGGCCGCGGCGGCACCGTCGGTCGCGGCGGCGGCCCCACGCATCGAGCCATCTACGCGCAGCCCCTCAACTCGTTCGACGGCGAATTCCGCCTGACCGAACAGGGCGAGGTGCTGAACTGGAAGTACGGCGACACGGTGCTGGCCGAGCGCAACCTGGAGCTGATGATTGCGGCCGCGCTCGACGCGCTGGCCCGGCCCAATCTGCGCGCCGGCGGGCACCGTACCGGCGAGCTGAAGCCGGAGTGGGAATCGGCCTTCCAAGCGCTTTCTGCCAGTGCTTTCGCGTTTTATCGTGAAGGCATCCTCGATGATCCCGAGGTGTTTGACTTCTTTGAGATGGCGACGCCCATGGCCGAGCTGGAGCACGCCAAGATTGGCTCGCGACCCGCACGACGCGGCGGCAAACGAACGCTCGACAGCCTGCGCGCGATCCCCTGGGTCTTCGGCTGGACGCAAAGCCGGCTGCTGATTCCCGGCTGGTTCGGCGTAGGCCATGCCATCACCGAGTTCGTTAAAACACCGGGCGGTGCCGACCTGCTCCGCGCCATGATGCGCGAGTTTCCATTGTTTATCGACCTGATCCGCAACGTGGAGGTCGCGCTGGCAAAAGCGGACTTGGGAATCGCTTCGCTCTATGCCTCGCTGATGCCGGACGCTTCCGCGCGTGAGCGAGTCTTCGGCAAGTTTGCGGCGGAGTACGGGCGCTCGCTTGAAGCAGTGCTGCTGGTGACGGAGCAGGGAGAGTTGCTCCAAACCAATGCAGTGCTGGCACGCTCGATTAAGCTGCGCAACCCCTATGTCGACCCGCTTTCGCTGATCCAGGTGGACCTGCTGCGGCGCAAGCGCGCCGGCGAGGATACGCCGGCGGTCAATCGTGCGATCGCCGGGACCATTAACGGGATCTCCGCCGGGCTGCGGACTACAGGGTAAGTGCGCAATGCGGGGTAAGTGCGGCTACAGCGTCAGTGTGTCTTCGGCGTTTTCTTCCGCGCGGGCCGGCAGCAGCGACTCGGCCGAAAGCGAGTGCACGCGCCGCAGGCTGGGGAACCATACCGACCAGAGCCCGGTGACCACGACCGACCCTATGCCCCCGAGCACCACCGCACGCACCGCGCCGAACCAGTGCGCGGTGAGGCCGCTTTCAAACTCGCCCAGCTCGTTGGACGCGCCGAGAAACAGCGAGTTGACGGCAGACACGCGACCGCGCATTTCTGCGGGCGTTGCGAGTTGCAGGACGGAAGAACGGATCACGACTGAAACCATGTCGGACGCGCCTGTGAGCAGGAGGGCCAGCAGCGACAGTGCCACCGAATGTGACAGTCCGAATAAAATCGTTGCGACCCCGAAAATAGCAACGCAAAGGAGCATGCGCACACCCGCGTTGCGACGAATAGGCCGAAACGTGAGCAGGAGCGAAACCGCGAGCGCACCCACACCCGGCGCGGCCCGCAACAGGCCCAGGCCGCGCGGACCCGTGTGCAGCACCGTTTCAGCAAAGATAGGCAGCAGCGCCACCGAGCCGCCCAGCAGCACCGCGAACAGGTCGAGCGAGATGGAGCCCAGCAGCACGGGGGTTCGAATAACATAGCGCACCCCGGCGAAAAGCGTCTCGCGCGACATGGCTTTCGGCTCCATGCGACCCAGTCGTATGCGCAGCATGCCGACCAGCGCGAGATACCAGAACAGGGTCAGCAAGGTGAACAGGTAAACCACGCCGCTGCCGGCCAGGTGTGCCGCCGCGCCGCCAAACGCATGTTCGGTGTAGAGCAGTCCACCGATGGTAGGCCCGGCGATGGTTGCGATTTGAAAGATGGTTGCGCCCCAGGTGACGGCATTCACGAAATCCTGCTGGGGCACCAGGTGCGGAATCAGCGCGGACGATGCCGGACCGCTGAAAGCCCGGCCAGTGCCGACAAGGAACAGCACGAGGTAGATGGGCAGCACGCGGTGGAGCCCGGCCGCCGCGAACAGCAGCAACACCGCCGTGCACACCGCCTGGAGCGAGTAGCACAGCAGCACGACGCGCCGGCGGTCGAACCGGTCGGCGACGTGGCCGGCCGGCAGCAGGAACAAGAGCCCGGGCAGAAACAAGGCAAGGCCGGTGTAGCCCAGGTCGAGCGCGCGGTGCGTGATCTGGTATACCTGCCAGGAAACCGCGAGCGCCTGCGCCTCGGCCCCGATCACAACCGCCCCACGCGCCGCCTGGTACAGGCGAAAATCGCGCGACTGGAAGGCAGCAATACCGGTATGGAAACCCTCGGCCATATCCTCCTATTGTGACGCCTTCCGTGGCTTGCGGCATCTTATCGAGCATGGCCGAGGAGCGTAAAACGGAGGTGAGCGGGCCGGTCGAGCGCAATATCCGCACGATCGTCGCCATGGAGCGGAAGCGCGAAGACCAGAAAAGCGACATCGACCATATCGGTCACGTCGTCGCTAATTTCGTTGGCAGCAAGCTGTCCATCGCACTTCACGCGGTCTGGTTTACGACCTGGATGCTGGTCAACACCAACCATGTTCCTGGGGCACGCGTGTTTGATCCTTACCCGTTCTCGCTCCTGTCGGTTTGCGTTTCATGCGAGGCGGTACTGCTCAGCAGCATTGTGCTTTTCAAGCAGAACCACATGCAGCACCGGGAAGACCACCTGGACCAGCTCAACCTGCAGATTGACCTGCTGACAGAAAAAGAAGTCACAAAATCGCTCCAGTTGCTCCGCGCCATCTGCGTCAAGCTTGAGATCACGGCTCCGCTCGGCGACGCGGAGCTGTCGGAGATGAGCCAGGTCACCTCTGTCGGCACACTGGCTGAACGCATTCTGGAAGACCTGCCGCCCAAGGTTTGAAGACGCTTACTGTTGCGAATCGTAAACAACGCGTCCTTCGCTGACGGTCCAGCGCACCCGGCCACGCATGCTCCAACCATCAAACGGGCTATTTTTCGAGCGAGACCGCGAAGCCTGCGCACGATACGTCCAGGTCTCGTCCGGATCGAAGATCACGGCATCGGCCCACGCGCCGAGCGCAAGCGAGCCCCGACCCCGGAGCGAAAGCGACTCGTGATCCCGGAGCGCAAGGGACTCGTGCTCCCGGAGCGCAAGCACGGCGGCCGGTGCCGACGAAAGCAGGGCCAGCACCCGCGCAACCGGCATACCATGTTCCCCGTGCAACACCCGCAACGCCAGCCCCAGCGCGGTTTCAAGGCCAGTAATGCCGTTCGGCGCACGTTCAAACTCCTGCTCCTTTTCAAAGGGGGCGTGCGGCGCGTGGTCGGTGGCAATGCAGTCAACCGAGCCGTCCAGCAAGCCTTCGATCATGGCCAGCCGGTCCGCCTCCGCTCGCAGCGGCGGGTTCATCTTGGCCAGCGTGTTGTAGCCTTTCACTGCGGTTTCGTTCAGGACGAAGTGGTGCGGCATCACCTCGCATGTCACATGCAGCCCGTCGCGTTTCGCGGCGCGCACGGCATCAAGCGCCTTGCGAGTGGACAGGTGCGCGACATGGAGGTGTGCATGGAGCTCTTCCGCATCGCGTAGCTCGCGCACAAGCGCAATGTCGCGCTCCACCAGGCTCGACTCGGCCTCGACCGGCATGCCGCGCAACCCCATGCGGAACGCGAGCGCCCCAGCGTTCATGGAGCAACCACCGGTCATGCGCGTGTCTTCCGCGTGCTGGATCACCGGCAGCCCGGCGCGCGCGGCCGCTGCGAGCGCTTCGCGCATGATCGCATCGCCCAGGATCGGCTTGCCATCGTCCGTCACACCCGCCGCACCTGCATCGCGCAGCGCGGGGTAGTCCGTAAGCCGTTCGCCCAGGCTGCCCACGGTGGCCGCGCCGATCGGCACCACGCGAATGGCCGCGCCGCGCTCCGGGGCCTGCAGCCACCGCACCCACTCCGGCGTATCGATGACGGGTACCGTGTTGGGCATCGCGCAAACCGTTGTAAACCCTCCGGCCGCCGCGGCGCGAGTCCCGCTTGCAATGGTTTCCTTCCAGGTCTGCCCGGGTTCGCGCAGGTGCACATGGATATCGATTAGCCCCGGCGCGACAAGCAGGCCGGTCGCATCCAGTGTTTCACCCTCGCCGGCCCTGAGCGTGCCGGGCTCGCCCACTGCCGCTACGCGTCCGCCGGAAAAAAGCAGGTCGCGTTCGGCATCGGTTCCGGTGGATGGGTCCACAACGCGCCCGCCACGGATCAGCAATGGTGATGGTGAAGTATGGTTCAGGTTCTTACTTATCACGCGCATCCTCGTCCAGTCCCCAGGGCCCGCGCTACCAGGGCCATGCGGATCGCCACCCCGTGCCGCACCTGCTCCTCGATCAGCGATCGGGCACTATCGGCAGCCGCGTCTGCGATCTCAAGGCCGCGAATCATTGGCCCCGGATGCATGACCCACAGGGCCGGACACCCGGCCAGCCGTTCCTCGCTTAACTGGTAACCGATGCGGTACTCGGCGAGGTCGAGATGGAGCCCGGCGAGTCGTTCGGCCTGGATGCGCAGCATCATCACCGCATCGCTTTGCGCCAGCGCCCGGTCCAGGTCGCGTTCGATCTCGAGCCCCGGGCCGAGCTCCGCCGCCAGCGCGGGCAACAGCGGCGCAGGCCCGCACAGCAGCACCCGTGCGCCCAGCCGGGGCAGCAGCAGCGCATTGGAGCGCGCGACCCGGCTATGGAGGATGTCGCCACAGATCGTAAGTGTGACCCCGGCCAGGGTTTGGCTCGTTGCTGCTGTCGTGCCCGCGCGCAAAACCCGCAGAATGGTTCGCAGGTCAAGCAGGGCCTGCGACGGATGCTGGTGCATGCCGTCGCCGGCGTTTAAAATCGGCAGCCCGGTCACTCGCTCCAGCAGGTGGGGCGAGCCTGAAAACGAGTTCCGGAGGATGATCGCTTCCGCGCCCAGCGCACGAAGGGTCAGCCCGGTGTCCTTGAGCGATTCGCCCTTCTCGATACTGGACGATTTTGAGCTCACGAGCGTCGTGTCCGCGCCCATGGCCTTGGCGGCCAGCTCGAACGAGGTGCGTGTACGCGTGCTGGACTCGTAAAACAGGAGCGCCACACGCCGCTTGGCGAGCCGGCGCGCTCTTTCGATCGGGTCTTCGGACTCCAGCTCCGTCGCCAGCGCCAGCAGCCCGCTTATGTCCTCGAGCGAAAGGTCGTCCACACTCAGCAGCGAACCCGCAACCGGCACCTAGAGCCCCTCGGCGGCGTCCGGGAGGCGCTCGACGATCAGCACCTGCTCTTCCCCGTCGATCTCCCGCAGTCTGACCTCAATAATCTCCTGCCTGGAGGTTTGCACGACGCGGCCCGTAAAGGTGGCCTCCACCGGCAGCTCGCGATGCCCCCGGTCAATCAGCACCAGCAGTTGCACACGGTTGGGGCGGCCATGCGCGAAAAGTGCATCAAGCGCGGCGCGGGTGGTGCGGCCCGTGTAGAGCACATCGTCAACCAGCACGATGTCGCGACCTGTGATGTTGAAACCGATCTCGCCGGGGTGCACCACCGGGCGCACATCGTGCGTGGACAGGTCGTCACGATAGAACTCGATATCAAGCGCGCCCACGTCAACCGGCTGCTTTTCGATACCTGCCAACAGCGCCGCCAGGCGCTGCGCCAGCGGCACGCCGCGCCGCTTGATGCCGACCAGGCCCAGCTGCGCGGTACCGTGGTTTTTTTCGATAATCTGGTGGGCCAGGCGTACCAACGTGCGCTCAATTTCAGAAGGCGACAGGATGCGCCCTTTTTCACGAAGCGTGGCGATGGGGTTTGAGGTTGGCTTTGAAATTTCGTTCATAGGGCTGTCTCCAGCATAGCGCCCTCGGAGCGATTTCCCTGGCATATCAGGCGGGCAGCCACGCTCCCGTCAGCACTGCGGCAACTGGACCCTTCCAAGGCATGCCGCCCCGGTGTCAGGAAGGGGATACGCCCTAACGCGCGCCCCGGCGCAGCCCGCCGTAACGAACGGCAAAGCGGCCGCCCAGCCAGGCAAAAAACAGCACTCCCACTGCCGATGTCGCGGCATCCAGCGCAAGTTCGAGCCCGCGGCCTTCGGGTGTCAGCAGAAACTGCGCAAACGCGGTGAGCTGGGCCGCACTGTCGGGCGAGTAGAAGCCCCGTGCGCGCCCTAAACCGTCCAGCATGGCCTTTTGCACGTCCGCGTCCATGGCCGTGCCGCGATGCAGGGCAAACCGCTCCAGCAGCAGGCTTAACCCGCGTATGCCCGTGCTGATAAGGGCCGCAAACAAGCCCAGCACCAACCCGATGCGGCCTCCCAACATGGGCGTAAGCACGGGGGCTCGCGGCGCGCGGCGGCGGTATCGGCGCATGGTCCAGAAAGACCCCAGAACAACCCACAACATATCAAGGATCGGCAATGGCAAAAGGGCCAGCAGCAGCCCCGACGGGATGGCACAAAGAGCCGCGGACTGCATCGCGGCCGGCCAGGCAATCTCGCCAAGGTGCCGGGGGACGGTTGCATCGCTCCCGATGACCGCTTCCGGCGCTTCGGGCCGGCCTACCCGCAGCTGCGGTGCGCCGCACTCCGGGCAAAAGGCAGCCGCCTGGGGCACGGCGCTGTGGCATTGGTGGCAAAGGGTCGTCATGCGGGGCTTGCTCCAGTCTACCCGCCGGCCCGCATGTGCGTTGATCTTTGAGTCTGACGCCTGCCCGTCTGCCTTTCCGCGACAGCTGCCGCGCGCGCGAAATCCCTGCCGGTGCCTTGCCCAGCGGCTTCACGTTCGCAG
The DNA here is from genome assembly GCA_964248435.1 of uncultured Acidobacteriaceae bacterium. Taxonomy (GTDB): domain Bacteria; phylum Acidobacteriota; class Terriglobia; order Terriglobales; family Acidobacteriaceae; genus EB88. The sequence goes on from CAXTYP010000005.1 coordinate 8,143, forward strand.
CAGGCACGAAAGGTTTCACATCCTGTTCACACCTGTTCGGCAACAGCCGGAGCACACTGAACCGGCCCGACCAGACTCCACTCTCCCCCACGAGGTTTTGCCATGCAAAGCGTTCCCTCCACTTACGACCGGCGCAGGTTTGTGAAAACAATGGCGGCAGGGGGATCGCTCGCATGGGCAGTCGGGGCTCGCACGCTTACGGCGCAGGCCGCCCCTTCCAGCCCTGTCTACCCGAACCAGGTACCTCTCGCTTCATCGGCTGAGGCCGCCGGACTTCTTCCCGAAGACCTCGCGAGTTTGTTCAGTGTGGATGCCGGGCGGACGCAGGCCATGCAGGCCTCGGTCTATCCCCAGAGTGTCGCGTCGGGTGACCCGCAGCCCAATGGCATCGTGCTCTGGACCCGCGTGGACCCAGCGCAGCAGGGCGGCAGTTACCCCGAGCTCGTGGCCTGGCAGATCTCCGCCGATGCCCAGTTTCAAACCGTGCTGGCGTCCGGCCTGACTACGCTTGACCCCGAAAAGGACAACACGGTCAAGCTGCCCGTCAGCGTGCCCACGCTTCAGCCCTACACAGGCTACTTTTACCGGTTCATCTATAACGGCGTCGCCAGCCGGCTGGGCCAGTTCAAAACATTGCCTGCTCCGGACGCGGACCTCCCTTCACTTAAGCTCGCCTTTCTGGTCTGCCAGGACTACGGCAACGGCTTTTACACCGCGCTGGCCCACGTCGCGAACGAGCCGGTCGACTGGGTGCTTCATCTCGGCGACTACATCTACGAGACGATCCACTCCGCCACGTTCCAGAACAACCCGGCGCGCACGGTGCCGCCGTTTCCCAGCGGCAGCACCACCGTTCCGGTCGATGTGGACGACTATCGCCACTTGTACAAGGTGTACAAGAGCGACCCGAACCAGCAGGCCGTGCACGAGCGTTTCGCTTATATCCAACTGTGGGACGACCACGAATTCGCGAACGACTGCCACGCTGACTTTCACCCGGACAACAACACTTCGCCCACTACCGCCGCGACACCGCAGCCCGCCCTGCGGCAGGCCGCCAGCCAGGCCTGGAGCGAGTATGGGCTGGCCGATGTCGCCTTTGACCCTGCAGAGCCGTTCGATCAATCGATCCAGGTCTACCGCAAGTTCGGGCTCGGCAAGCTGGCCGACCTGATCGTAACGGACGAGCGGCTGTATCGTGACGGACCGCCGTGTGGCTCGGGGCAGTTTGGCGGCCGCTACTTTACCGTGGGCTGCCCTGCTGTCTTCGATCCATCGCGCTCGATGCTGGGCGCGGCGCAGCGACAGTGGTTTACGGAACAGGTGCTCCAATCGCAGGCGACCTGGAAGCTGTGGGCCAACGAGGTCATGCTGATGCAGCTGAAAGCGACCGCCGTGTACGTGTCGCTGGACCAGTGGGACGGCTACGGGGAAGAACGCAAGCAGCTGTTGCATACCATCGGCAACGCTGGGGTGAAGAACTTTGTCGCGCTTACGGGCGACCTCCATACGTTCCAGGCCGGGTATCTCAAGCCCAACTTCGACGATATCTTCGCTTCGCCCGTCGGCATTGAGTTCATGGTGGGCTCGCTGACTGCCGCCAACCTGGCCGAAGACATCGAGTCGGCCGCGGGTCTTTCAAGCTCGCCGCTCCCAGCCAAGGGCTTTGGTGTACCGCCCCACCTCCTGGAGCCGCTGGTGCGCGGGCTCAACCCTCACATCCACTACTGGGATTCATCGACCCACGGCTATGCGGTACTGACACTGACGCCCGCGCAGCTCACCTGCGAGTTCAAAGCCGTGACGACCATTCGCGAGCCGACAGCGGCGCTGGTTGCGCTGAAAACCTTTACGGTACCCGCGGGCCACAACAAGCTGAATAGCTAGGGTGCTGCGGCAATCTCGTCGCTCGCGCCCGGCGTCCTAGCCTGTGTGACAGGTTCCCTTTTCTCGCAGGAAGAGCAAGCAGCCGCCGAAGAAGAGCGCTCCGCGGGCGAGGCAAAGCTCGCTTCCGTTGAGGCGCGCTTGCTGGCGCGCGACGGCCCGCCCGCGCCCCGGGCCTTTTGGGATCCCTTGAAGGAGCTGGTCTATGTTCTGATCTCGGCCCGCACCCGGACCGAGGTTTCTCTCGCCGTGCTGGCTTCGCTGGAGCTGCGCTACGGAGCCGCGCTGGGCGACTGGCGCGGCCTGCGCGACGCGCCGCCTGCGGAGGTGCTGACCGCCCTGGCACCAGTGACCTTTGCAGAGCGCAAAGCGCCGGCGCTGCAAGCTGCTTTGAGGCGGATTACCCGGCAAAACGGAGGCGTGCTTTCGCTTGACTTCTTTGAAGGGCAGCCGGTCGAGCGCATCCGGCGCTGGCTGGAAACCTTTGAGGGCGTCGGCGCCCGAGGGTCCGCCGCTGTGGCCAACCACTCCGCGCTGCGGCTGCGCGCGCTCGCGGTGGACAGTCACCATCACCGCATCGCCGGGCGGCTCGGCTTCACGGGGAAAAGCTCGACCCCTGCGCAAACAGAACAAGCGCTGCTGGCGCTGATGCCCGAAGAGCGCTGGCCGCCCGCGCGGCTGACCGCCATGCACGACCTCCTGAAGCGCCATGGGCAGCTCCGCTGCACCAGCACGGACTGGCAGGAGCACTGCCCGGCATGCCCCTTGTTGCCGCTCTGCCCGGCCGGTATGGCTATTGTGGAGCACGTTTAGGTCCGCGGTCTGAAAATACCGGCAAAGTTTTCGCGCACACTCCAGAACACCACGAGCCACAGCAGAAACGCGACCAGCCCGTTGACGATGCCCTTGGGTGCCATGGTCGCGTGAAACAGCAGGATGTTCGCGATCACAGCGCCCAGCAGGACCAGCGCCAGCGGAACAAACACGCCCGCAAGCAGCAACAGCCCCGTGACAAGCTGCACCGCAAATGCCGCCTGCAGCATGTGCGACTGCGCGATCGCGCCCATGTACTGCAACGCCACCGGCGACATCGGCTCACCCTTCATGTGCAGGAAGTGCAAAAATCCGTTCAGGCCAAAGACGGTAAACATCAACCCCAGTAACAGCCGTGCGATCGTACCGGCAATCCTCACCCACGTTCTCCTTGTGTGCATGAAAGCGCGAAACGGCGCGCATGCAAACACGCTGAGTATATGCCGGGCGATGCCGGACCGCGATGCCGGATTGCGCCGCGCGGGGAGCAGGCGGAGCCGAGGCCGCACCCATCCCCGGCATTTGCGCGAGCAAGCGTTACGGAAAGCAGGCCGGGCTGTGCCATACTGCCGTTCTCACCTGTTTCATGTCTCCTGGAGGCCGCCAAGCCCATGCCGCTCGACCGCCGCTCGTTTCTTGCTGTTTCAGGCCGCTTTGGCCTCGCTTCCACCTTGTTCCCAGGCGCGCTCTATGCCCTGGTGGCGCAGTCCGCCGGCGCCGGAAACAACGAGCCAAAGCTCGCGCCGGTCACCCCGTCCATCATCGAGGCGGCAGCCGAGCTCGCCGGGGTGACCATCGCGCCGGAACAGCGCGCGATGATGCTTGAAGCGCTGAACGATCAGCGTGAAAGCTATGGTGCCATCCGCGCGCTGCACCTGCCCAACTCGGTCGCGCCTGCCCTTGTGTTTGACCCTTTGCCAGCCGGTGCGCATCTGGATACGACCCGCGTAGCGGCTCGCTACAGCACACCGCCCGCGACCGCCCACGTTCCCGCGCAGCTGGAAGAGCTCGCTTTCCTTTCTGTCATGGAGCTGGGCGGCCTGGTGCGCCGGCGCCAGGTCACCTCCGTCGCGCTGACCGAGATGTACCTCACACGCCTGAAGCGCTACGATCCCGTGCTGCATTTTGTCGTGACCCTGACCGAGGAGCGCGCGATGACCAAGGCTCGCGCCGCCGATGCCGACCTGGCAAAGGGTTTGTATCGCGGGCCGCTTCACGGGCTGCCCTGGGGCGCAAAAGACCTGCTGGCGGTCAAAGGCTACCCCACCACCTGGGGCGCGGGCGGATTTGAGCGTCAAACGTTTGACGAGGACGCCACCGTGGTGCAGCGCCTGGACGCGGCCGGGGCCGTGCTGGTGGCCAAGCTCACGCTGGGCGCGCTCGCCATGGGCGATGTTTGGTTCGGCGGCCGCACCCGCAACCCGTGGAACCCGAAGCAGGGCTCCAGCGGGTCATCGGCCGGTCCGGCCTCGGCCACTGCCGCCGGATGCGTCGCGTTTTCTATTGGTTCCGAAACATTGGGGTCCATCTCATCGCCATCCACACGTTGCGGTGTTACGGGCCTGCGGCCGACCTTCGGTTTCGTACCGCGCACAGGCGCCATGGCGCTTTCGTGGAGCATGGACAAGCTCGGCCCTATTTGCCGCGCCGCCGAGGATTGCGCCGCCGTGCTCGACGCGATCTACGGGCCGGACGACCAGGACCTTTCCGTCAAGCCGGCGGCGTTCCCCTGGAACGCGGACGCGGACTGGCGCAGTCTGCGCGTCGGCTACATCGAAAGCGAGTTCGCCGAGCCCAAACCGCAGCCCACGGCGGGTGGCAAGGAAGCAAGCGCGCCGCGCTCCGAAGCCGAGCAGAAAGCTGCTGACAAACGCACCGCCGAGCGCAAGGCGGCTGACGCGCGACGCCGGTACGACCACCGTTACGACACTGCCGCTCTCGAAAAGCTCCGCGCCATGGGAGTGCAGCTCAAGCCGGTCGAGCTGCCCAGGCTGCCGTACGCCGCCATGGTGCCGTTGCTGACCGCGGAAGCTGCCGCGGCGTTTGACGACCTGACCATATCAGGCCGCGACAAGCTGCTGACGGCGCAAGGCCCTTACGATTGGCCCAACTCGTTCCGGGTCGCGCGGTTCTACCCGGCAGTGGAGTACATCCAGGCCAACCGCGCCCGCTCGCTGGCCATCGCGCAGTTGTCGATACTTTTCAAGCAGGTCGACGTCATCGTGGCACCGAGCGGCGGCGAGCAGCTGCTGGCCACCAATTTGACCGGGCACCCGGCCGTGATCGTGCCCAACGGCCTGCGCGGGCCGGACGCGCCGCAATCACCGGGTACCGATACGGTCGACGACGACTCGATCGGCGGACCCGGAACGCCGGTCAGCCTGACATTTCTTGCGGGGCACTATCGCGACGCTCAGGCGCTGCTGCTGGCGCGCGCTTATGAGCAGGCCACGGGCTTTACCCGGCTCCACCCAAAGCTCTGAGAGTAAGGCGCCGGTGGCTTTCGCGGGACTGCAACAAAGGCGAGCTTGCGCTCGCCTTTGCCTGCCTTTTTAAACTCACAGCTGCTTGCGCCGCTGCTGCCACGGCTCAATCGGCGGCGATCTGCTCCCTGGGCGGCTTGGCCACCACTTGAGGAAAGTAGGCATTCAGCGCATATTGCTCGACCATGCGCTGCGTGTTGAAGAATGAACCATTCAGCGCGATCGCTGAACGCATCACGCGACGCCAGCCTTCCGGCTGCCCGTGAAAGAGCGGCAGAATCACCTGCTCCAGCTGGCTGTACAGCGAGTCGGCCTCCTCGGATTCTTCTTCCCGGTCCTCAATCGCCCAGCCGGTCACACCTTCGATCCAGCCCTCGATCCACCAGCCGTCCAGGATCGACAATGACGGCACGCCATTGAGCGCGGCCTTCATGCCGCTGGTGCCGGAAGCCTCATAAGGGCGCTTGGGGGTGTTGAGCCACAGGTCGACGCCCGCGGTCAGCAGGCCGCCCAGCTTCCACTCGTAGTTTTCGAGATACACGATGCGCAGCAGGCCGTCGGACAGCTCGTGCGCGAGCTCAATGACTCGCTTGATCTTGCTTTTGCCGGGCTCGTCGGCAGGGTGCGCCTTGCCCGCGAACAACACCTGCAAGCCGCCGAACTTCTTTGCCATCGCGACCAAGCGCTCGGGCTCGGCAAACAGCAGTTCCATCCGTTTATAAGTGGCTGCGCGCCGTGCAAAGCCGATGGTAAAAATTTCGGGAGAAAATACCACGCCGATGCGGTCCTCGACAGCCTGCATCAGCAGCTGCTTCGCTTCGCGGTGCGCCCCCTCGATCTCCACTTCCGGGATGTCGATGGCGTAGCGCAATGTGACGTTGTCGCGCCGCCAGCGCGGCAGGTGCCGGTCAAATATCTGCAGAAACGGAGCGGAAGTCCAGGTGCCCGCGTGCACCCCGTTGGTGATCGCGTCAATCGCGTACTCCGGAAACATTTCGCGCGAAACAATGCCGTGCTGCATGGCAACGCCGTTGACAAAGCGCGAAAAGCGCAGCGCAACATAGGTCATGTTGAGCAGCCCCTCGTGCACGCCGCCCGCACGCTGAAGCATGCCGGTGGTGTCGTCGCCCAGGATGCGCCGCGCCTGCTCCAGCGAAAAGCGATCGTGCCCGGCCGGCACCGGCGTGTGGGTGGTAAAAACACATTGCTCACGCACCCGGGCCCATTCCGGCTCACCGGCCTGCGGCAGGGTGCGACCAGCCAACGCCCGCCCCACCAGCGCGACGGTTAACAGCGCGGCGTGGCCTTCATTCATGTGGAACACGGCAGGCTCAAGCCCAAGCGCCAGCAGCAGGCGCGCGCCGCCCAGCCCCAGTACGGCTTCCTGCCGCAGGCGATAGTCGCTGTCGCCGCCGTACAGCCGGTCGGTCAGGGTGCGGTCAGCGTACGAGTTTTCCTCAAGGTCCGTGTCGAGCAGGTACACGGGAACAATGTGTCCGGTGACGCCCTGAATATCATGGCGCAGTGCGCGCACATGCACGGGCCGGCCTTCGATCTCGACCACCACGCGCGGCGCTTCTTCCTCGGTGTAGTCAGCCACCGGCCACGGCTGCTCCACCTCGGTCTGCACCCCTTCAGGGCTCAACATCTGGCGAAAGTACCCGCGCCGGTGGGCAAGCGTGACAGCGACGAGCGGAACGCCAAGGTCGGCAGCTGCGCGAAGGGTGTCACCGGCCAGGACACCCAGGCCGCCCGAGTAGGTGTTCATCTCCGGCTCAATGGCGATTTCCATGGAGAAATAGGCCACGGGAGTGCGGCTGGTGTTGGTGGCATGCGGGTACGCGGGAGCGCTCGGTGTCGGTTTCATCGGGTCCTGGAAACGAGATCAGTGCTTCCAAGTCTAGCAAGGGTCCCGGGCAGGGAGAGAATACTTCTTGCCTGGTGATGTTTCTCCGGTAACGCCTGTCTGCTGCTTCGCCCTTTCCCCGCATCCAGCGGCGGCGTACACTCGGGCGCATGCACTCTTCTTTCCGCCGGCTCGCCGTCGTTTGCAGTGTTCTGGGTAGCCTCGCCGCGCCGGGCAGCCAGGCCCAGGACTGGGCCAAGGCGAAGCTCGACAGTTCGCCGCGCCACCATGAATATGTTTCCGTAAAAAGCGGCGCACGCACCGTGCAGGTGTTTGTGGACTACCCGGAAACCAAGGGCAAAGCGCCGGTGGTGCTGATGATCCACGAGATCTTCGGGCTCACGGACTGGTCCAAGGAGATGGCCGACGAGCTCGCGGCCGAAGGCTACATCGTAGTCGAGCCTGACCTGCTGAGCGGCAAAGGCCCTGGCGGAGGCGGTTCTTCGAGCTTCGCCGGGCAGGAGGCCGCTGTAAGCGCCGTGTCGATCCTGGACCCCGCGCAGGTGATGGCCGACCTGAACGCCTCAGCAGACTATGGCGAAAAACTGCCCGCCTCAAACGGCAAACTGGCCGTGGCCGGTTTTTGCTGGGGCGGCGGAAAAAGCTTCAGCTTCAGCACGCAGCGAGCGGACCTCCAGGCAGCCCTGGTTTTCTACGGGCCACCGCCGCCGGACACGGCTATGAGCGGGATTCACGCGCCTGTTTACGGCTTCTACGCTGAAAAAGACGCGCGCATCACCTCCATGCTGCCGGCGACGACGACGGCAATGAAAGCCGCGGGTAAAACCTATGAACCGGTCGTGTACGCGGGTGCGGGACATGGGTTTATGCGCTTGGGCGAGGCCCCGGACGCAACACCGGAGAACCGGAAAGCGCGGACGGAAGGGTTCGCTCGCATGCTGGTCATTCTTGGCAAGCTGAAGTAAGGCGAGCTCGCGTCAAGGCAGGCCGCGAAGGCTTCTTCCCTTACGCCTGCGGCTTGTCGTAGTTCAGCATCCAGCCGATACCGAACCGGTCGCGCAGCATACCGAAACGGGCACCCCAGAATGTGTCCTGCACCGGCATGGTCACCGTGGCGCCCGCCCCGAGTGCCGCAAACAAACGGTCCTGCTCCTCCACACTGTCGCAATCCACCGTGATTGCGAAGTTCTCGCCGAACTTCGACGGCTTTTCAGCCACGGTGTCGGACGCCATCAGCAAATACGGGCCAACGGCGAGGTTCGCGTGAAGTACCAGGTGCGCGTCGTCCGGCGAGCCCTGCCCGCTTTCGCCATAGGTGGACAGATGGAGGTTGCCGCCCAGCGCTGCCTGGTAGGCACTCATGGCTTCGCGGCAGTTGCCGTTGAACATCAGGTAAAGCACAAGCTTTTGCATGGGGGACATCCCATCTCGGGCAACGCATTTCAAAAATCTGCAGCTTGTGCCTACAAAGTAGCGTGTGTCTGCACGGGCTGCAAGAGGAATCAAACAACAGCGCGTGCGCCGTCTGCGGCACGGCAGCGAAAGATGTCGGGCTTGATCCCTGTCTGCTCCTGGTAGGCACTGCCCACTGCTTCCATAAAGGCGGCCGCATGCTGCTCCTCCACCAGGTTGACCGTGCACCCGCCGAATCCGCCCCCTGTAAGCCGCGCACCCACGAGGCCCGGCTGCCGGTTCGCAAGCTCCACCATGAGGTCGGCTTCCGGGCAGCTGGCCTCGAAGTCGTCACGGTAGCTGGCATGCGCTTCGGCCATCAATTTTCCTAGTTCTCGCAAATCTCCGCGCTCAAGCGCGGCAGCGGCAGCCTCTGCCCGCAGGCTGTCGGTAATGATGTGGCGCGCGCGTTTCAGTACATTGAGCGGCATCTCGCGACCCCATTGTTCAAGGTCAGCCGGGGTGGCATCGCGCAGCAGCGCGATTTCCGGTCGATGCGCGCGCAGGGTCGCGGTCGCCTGCTCCACCTCGGCGCGACGCGTGTTGTACTCACCGCCCGCGTGCGAGTGCTTGACCATTGTGTTGCAGATCAGGAGGTTCAGGCTTGCCGGAATGGGCGCTAGTTTATAGGCGAGCGAGCGGCAGTCCAGCAGCAGCGCATGATCGCGCTCGCCGCAGCAGGCCACAAACTGGTCCATGATGCCCGTGTTTGCGCCGACATATTCGTTCTCCGCCGACTGCGCCAGCTTCGCCATCTCGGGCTTCGGCAACTCGGTCCCGTTCAGCGACAGCAGGGCGAGCAGCGTCGCAACCTCGATGGAGGCCGACGAGCTGAGCCCCGCGCCGATCGGCACGTCCCCGTTGATTGACAACGAAAAGCCCGGCGTCGCGAAGCCCTTGTCGCGAAGAACATGCAGCACACCCAGCGGGTAGTCGCTCCAATGGTGCGAGCCATGGTCCGGCATCGAGTCGAGCGAGTGATCGACCCGCTCGTCGAAGTTGACCGAGTAAATCGAAAGTGTCCGGTCGCTGCGAGGTGCGATCGCGGCGACTGTTGCAAAGTCGATGGCCGCCGGCATGACAAAGCCGCCGGCATAGTCCGTGTGTTCGCCGATCAGGTTCACGCGGCCCGGGGCTGAAAACACTCCCGCGGCCTCATCGCCGAAGACGCGCCGGTGCGTTGCCTTCAGATCCCGTGCCGCTGCTTGTGTGTCCAAGGCCTTACCTTTCCTCGACGCGTTCGACCTCGAGCCGGAGCTGCCATTGCCTGGTTTCTCCTGACTCCAGGTACGAGCCGCCACCATGGGCGAGCGAGTCCACGAGTGAGTCCACGGGCAGATTACAGGGTTCCAGCGAAACCGTGTAGCCCTTCTTCGCTTTTGGATCGTTCGGCCAGCCGCCGTAGCAGATCCAAAGCCCCAGCACCGGCGACTGTTGCGGGTCAAAATGCAACGTCAAGCGCGTTCGCAACGTCTTGCGCTCAATCGCGGCCCAGCCTTCGGGAGGCGCGGGCAACACGAGCTTGTCGCCGACGCGGGCTTCCGGATCAAGCGCAAGCGAGATATCGAGCGCTTCCCCATCCAGCGCGTTTGTGGTGAGCGGCCAGGGGTGTTGGCTGTTCGCCGCACCCAGCCGCCCATTGGCGGAAGCTTCCGCCGTGACCGACTTGACCGATGGGGGCAGAATGATGCGGTCATAAGGAAAGATCGCGAACAGCGGGTGCGTCGACCAGCCATACGGAACGCGCGCGGTACCGGTATTCGTCACCGCATAGTCAAGGTGAAGATTGCCGTCTTCAAGCCGCAGCGTGCGTTCGAACAGCAGAGGCAGCGACGTTCCGGTGGCATGCATGCGCACCGTCGTTTCCGATGCTTCATCCACCGTGAACGGGACGCGCCAGAAATCTCCGTGGTCCTCCACATCTGCCGTTTGCCCATCGCCGTACGACACCTTGCAGGGGCCGATCGAGGGCAGGCATTCATCCCATCCGCTGCCGTCGGCCTGGTCAAACGGCTCGGTGGCCGTTCGCGCGGCAAAAGCCTTGAGCGGCGATTGCAGCAGTTCGCCGCCGCTGCCGGCCAGCGAAATTGAGGAAAGCTTGCCGCCCAGCTCCGGGAGCACTTCGACCCGGAGATACGCGTTGAACAGGACGCGACGGCCCCAATCACTGTTGCCTGTTACCTGCTGTGCTTCGTCTGCCATTTTGCTCTCCGTATGCAGCCTGGAATAAGCCTGCCTGCCTGCAGGGCCAATCACGCCCGTGTGTGCCTTTGGCCGGGGCGCGAGATCCCACCGTCCCAGCTTTCAGATGCTAGCTCGCCCGCAGCACCGCTCGCTCCCGCCGAAGGAGCCCAAATATTTCCGCCAAGAGCGAGTACGACCGAAGCCGCGCCCCATGGCTGTGCACAATAGTGTTGACCAGAACTTCGTCAAGCCCAAGCGAGGCGACCATGCCGCCAAGCTCGCGTCGCACCGTTTCCGGGCTGCCGGCGAAGTAGCATGGGAACTCGCCTTCTTCGCCGGCAACGATGGAAAGCGATCCTTCGTCCTCCAGGCGCAGCAAGCGCGCGGCTTCATCCGGCGTTGCCACTGGACGCCGAATACCCTGCCGGATGCGTCGCTGCAGCAGGCGCACGCTCCCCGCGAGCCATTGCGCTTCCTCGTCGGTGTCGGCGACGATGACGCCGATCGCTGCTGCCACGTGCGGGGCCTGGAGAGTGCGCGAAGGCTGAAAGGTGCGGCGGTAGGTTTCAATCGCGGCACGGGTGGCCACCGGGCTGAAGAAGTGCGCAAAAGCATAGGGCAGCCCCCACTGCGCCGCGGCAGACGCACCCCACAGGCTTGAGCCCAGCATCCAGACCTGCGGGCCGCCGGGCATCGCGGGCGACAATCGCACGCGCCCAAACGGGTGCCCCGCAGGGAAACCCTCGCCCAGCCACGCCAGCAGTTCGCCCATTTGCTCGGGGAAGTCGTCCGCCGGCAGGGATTGGCGATCGCGGCGCAGCGCCTGCGACTCAAGCGGGCCACCGCCCGGGGCACGGCCAACGCCGAGATCCACGCGGTCCGGGTACATGGCATGGAGAGTTCGAAACGCTTCGGCCACCTTCATCGGCGCGTAATGCGGCAGCATGATGCCGCCAGAGCCGATGCGGATGGTCTCAGTTTCTGCCCCGATCCGCGCCAGCACCACCTCCGGTGCCGAGCAGGCCAGGGTTTCCATCGCGTGGTGCTCCGACATCCAGAAGCGCGCGTAGCCCAGCGACTCGGCATGCCGCGCCAGTTCCACGGAGCGCTGCAGCGCTTCGCCGGCCGTTGTGCCTTCAGCTACCGGGGCCTGGTCCAGTACGCCCCAACTCACCCTGTTTGCGCCCACGGTCTCGCCATCCCCCTACCCATTTGATGTGGGGCGGACCGGGAAGGCTCAGGGTTGTGCCCATGGGCCGGGATTGACCCTACATGAGCAGCCGCGGCCCGTTGCGTTGCAGGCGCGCATACACCTCGTGCAGCCCGTGCACGCAGGGCTCAAAGGACCGGCTGAGGCGCGCAAACAACGGTGCTTCGCGCTCGTACTCAAAGAGGTTGAACTGCGACACAACCCAGTAACTTTCCTGCCCGGCGCGCACCATCGATTGCAAACGCTCGGGCGTAGCGGCCGTGCTGGGAGCCATGCCGGCGGAAAACAGGAGATAGTCGCCGATGTGCTTGCGCAGCCGGCGCTCCACGTCAAACGATTCCGCCGTGCCGTGCACCGGGTCGGCGGCGAGCAGCAGCCGGTCGAGCTCGCGTACGGGCCGGCCCTGCTCATCGGTGACGGGGTATAACTTGTCGGTCGAGGAAAACTCGGTCAGCATGTCGGCGACATAGGCCACGATCTCGTGCTCGCGCCCTTCACGGTCGCGCGGCAGCACATCGCGGAAACAGTCGCGCACCAGCTCGTGAAAGATGCGGCGCAGGGGGTGGGTAGGCGAGATCATAGCGAGGGTTCCTCCTCTACTCTTGCTCTGTTTCCGTATATCGGCCTTACAGCTCTTTCATTCCAGAAACATCGCACGGGAAAGCCGCTGTCGCAAGTACCGAGGTCACGATGGGCGGAATTCGTTGGCAATCGTCGCGCCTGTTTGCGAACCATTCATACGCGGGCGTCCCCAATAGGTGTAGGCTGCGCTGCGAGGCCCTCCCCCATGGCGATCAAGCACAAGCATCCCCATCCGCCCACCACCCCGTCCGGGCTGCCTGTTTTCGGGCAGCCTCTGCCCGGTCCCGACCCGACAGGCTTCAAGGTCCCGCATCCGTCTGACAACACGTTGTACGGCCTAACGGATCCCACGCTGGTCGAGCCTTTTCCCGCCCCGCGCGGCGGTACCGAGCCCGTGCTGACGCTCGCCGAGGTTTGGGGGCCGGCACTTGGCCCGGGCAAGGTGGCGGCGATTGAAACAGCCGGACAGATCGTGTTTCAAGGCGTCGGCGACACCGGCAGCGTGGTCGGGCCTGAGACCGAGTCGCTGGTGGCCGATGCCGCGCAGTCCGACCTCGCGAGCTCGCCCGCCGGCACGGTGCCCGCCTTTTTCTTCCACTTCGGCGACTGGGTGTACAGCTTCGGTGAAGCGAAGTACTACTACGACCAGTTCTACTCCCCGTGGCGCGCTTACCAGGGGCCGATCCTTGGAGTGGCCGGCAATCATGACGGCGTTGTATACAAGGGCGACCCCCAGCCCACGCTCGACAGCTGGCTTCGCAACCTGTGTGCCGCCGCACCGGTCGTGACGCCGGAGGCTGCCGGGCTCACGCGCACCGCGATGATCCAGCCGGGGGTGTTCTACAGCTTTGACGTCCCTTTTGTGCGCATCCTCGCGGTTTACAGCAATGTGCTTGAAGACCCAGGCGTCGTTTCGACCGAGGGTGGCACCCGGCCCTCACTTAACGATTCGCAGCTTCTGTTTCTTACGGCAGCGCTCACCCGATGCAAGGCGGAAAAGTTTGCAGGCGCGGTCGTGATCGTCGTGCATCACCCACCCTACACAGCGGGCACGACGCACGGCGGCTCGCCGCGCATGCTCGGGGACTTTGACGCATGCTGCACGACGGCAGGCTTCTGGCCCCACGCCGTGTTTTCAGGCCACGCGCACAACTACCAGCGGTTTACCCGCACGCTGGACCCCGGTACCTCCGCCGCGACCAACATTGCGTATGTAGTCGCGGGCAACGGCGGCCACGGGCTCGATCCGATTCGCAAGATCAATGGGGTTGCCCTTCGCGTGCCGCTGGTGGTCGACGACACGCTCACGCTTGAAAACTACGACGACACGCACTACGGCTTTCTGCGCGTCACGGTCGACCCGGTCACGATGCGGATTGAGTATCACCAGGCCGGCAGCACGGGGACACCGTTCGATGTGGTCTCCGTGGACCTTGGAACGCGAACGGTGAGTTGAGCGCGAAAGAAGTATTGGCGAACAGGGCTGGAATCATATAGAAGGGCGTTATGGAAACAACCTGGAACTTTGTTCCAGCCCTGGTGGGAACGCTCCTCGGAAGTGCCTTGTGCGCTTGCTTGACGCGTCCCGTCAAGCCGGTCTGGGTGCTTGCTGCCGCCTTGTATTTCGTTCTCGATATGTTCGCGGTCATCCAGGCACCTCACATCCACGGTACGCATTGGAACTGGGCCGGCAAGCTGCTCTCTATCGTCTTGGCGCTTTTGGTCGTCCTTGCTCTCAGGCTTTCGCGAGAGGAAGTTGGCCTGATACTGCCGAAAACACGCCTCGCGTGGCGCTGGACCGCCATCGGGATTGCAGCGGCACTCCTGTTCGCCGGCAGCGTCAACTATCTCTTTCGCGATCACAAGATCCCCGGCGTCGAGACCCTTCTGTACCAAGCCACCATGCCGGGGCTGAGTGAAGAGCTCGCGTTTCGAGGAGTAGGATTTGCGCTCCTTCAGCGTGCGTTTGGCATGGCTCGCGACCGGTGGAGCGCTCTTCCACCCGTGTTGGTACCTTCGCTGGTTTTTGCCCTCGGCCATGGCTACTCCCATGACAATGGATCTTCCCATTTCTTCTGGATATCATTTATTTATTCCCTGATCCTGGGGCTCTGGTTCGCATGGATCAGGCTGCGCACCGGCAGTCTGCTTGGGCCTGTGCTGGGCCACAACACGGCAAACACCGCCGGCAGCTGGCTTTCCGGACTCCGGTGATCCGTCATCGGCGATGCTCCTCCATGGGCGACCGCCAAGTACAATCGCGCTGTGCCCGGCCCCACCCATCCCCCGCAAACACGACGCTTTTTGGCCCCGTGGTCCTTGTTTTGGATCGCTCTCGTCATTCGCATCACCTACATGACGCTCGCCCATACCTGGCGGGTGCGCCCTTATGGCGACCACTTCCAGTTCGGGTGGGAGATGGCGCGGATCGCGCGGGCGCTGGTCACAGGCTACGGCTACGCCGACCCGTTCAACGGCCACACCGGGCCGACCGCGTGGGTCACGCCGGCGTACCCGCTGCTGATCGCGGGGGTGTTTAAGCTGTTCGGCGTTTACACCGGGCTTTCGGCCTGGGTGCTGCTTGCCGGCAACTGCGTGCTCAACGCGTGCATGGTCCGCACCACTTGGGAGATCGCGGAACGCTGCTTCAACTGGAGCGTCGCCCGCTGGTCGGCATGGATGTGGGCGCTGTACCCGGCGGCCATGCAGTATGCGGTGCGGTGGATCTGGGAGATGACGCTGACCGCCTTTTTGTTCTCGTGGGTGCTGGTATTGGCGCTCAGGATGCGCGGCATCGGCGAGCCGGAGCTGCCGCCCGGCGCCGGGCAAACCACTCGCCGCTGGGCGGTTTTTGGGCTGCTGTGGGGGCTGATCGCTCTTTCCAATCCCGAGGTCTGCATCATGCTGCCGGTGATGGGGCTATGGGTTCTGGCCGGGGCCGGCTTCCAATGGAGGCGTGGTATTCCCCGGGCCGCGCTGGCCGCCGCGATCTGCCTTGCCCTGATTGCTCCCTGGAGCTGGCGCAACTGGCAGGCTTTTCACCACTGGGTGCCCCTGCGCGGCAACTTCGGCGCGGAGCTGTACCTCGGCAATGGCCCGGGCGCGGTGGGCCTGCTGATGGAGTACAACCACCCGGGTGAAAGCTCCGGCCAGCTGCGGCAATATCGCGAGATGGGCGAGGTGCGCTACGTCAAAATGCGTGGCGACTTGGCGAAGGAGGTTATCCGGGCCGACTGGCCCCGGTTCTGGGCGCTGACCGCGAAACGCTTTTACTACTTCTGGTTTTCGGTCCCGCACCCGTCCGACGACGCCCCGCTGGTCGAGTACGGGCGCTCTCTCAACTTCCAGTTCACGTCGATCGCCGGGCTTCTCGGGCTGGCGCTCGCGCTGCGGCGCAGGGTGCCGGCCGCGGGCCTGTTCGCCTGGTGCTTTGCGCTGCTGCCGCTGCTGTACTACTTCGTCACGGTGCACGCGCGGTTTCGTCACCCGCTTGAGCCCTTGATCGCGATCCTGGCCGTGTACCTGTTTCAGTCGGCGGAAAAAAGCTGGCGAGTGCGGCCGCTCATTTCCCTGCTGAGTGCGAAAAAGCGCTGAACAGTGCCCCCATATCAATCGAGCCCCAGCCTGTGACCGGGTCCCAACCCTGCGACATCACCATGGGCGGCGCGAGGGACGGAGCCAGCGGCTGCGCCGGCTCGTCCGTGCCGAAGCTGATGGCATACAGGCCACCGCTGGGGGCTCGGTACAACGCACTCGCGAAGCCGCCCGTGACCGGCGCGACCAGGGCCTCGCTCGTGTAGGAAACAGGGGCGTTGCTGTTGATTTGCACCGTACCCTGCACCGCGTAAACCGGCGGCGGCGCAACCAGGTCCGTGATCACAGAGTTGCCGCCGAAGCGCGCCAGGTAAGGGGCGGCCTGGCCCAGCGAGTAGCCGAATCGCTGTTCAATCAGCGCCCACTCGGCCGAAAACAGGACATTGGCCAGGCTGGTGCCGCCTTCAACGATAAAAGTCTGCCGGCCATTCACCGTGAACAGCGTTTCCACCCCGGTCAAGGGATCGGCCAGCGCGGAAACATCGGGCAACAACCGCCCTGCCCCCGGCAGCATGGACTGGTAACCCGGTTTGCTGAAATGGGAGCTGACGCCGCCGGCTGAACCCGACTCTGAAACCAGGGCAGGCACGCCATTGGGGGTGCTGAGCTGGACCACGTGGGTGCCCCAGCCGGTCTGCAGCACCGACCCATCCAGGGGCGAGTACGCGATGCTGGTGCCTCCTACAGCCGTCGCATAGGGCGAACTGGCCGGCGTGCTGACATCGGCCCGCGCGGCCGGAGTGCCCGTCGCTGGACCTGTACTCGATGGGACCGTGGAGCCAAAAGCCCCACCATCGCCGGTGCCGAAGTTGGCCGCAATGCCCTGGTAAGCGGCCAACTCGCAGATCTGGTCCCAGGTGGTCAGCGTCGGGCCGTCCATCAGCGCTTCATCGTTCCCGAAAGAACCCGCGATCACACCGGCCAGGTGGTTCTGCACCACGTAGAGGACCGCCTGCTGGAGGTCGTCGTCTTTCCCCGTGGGGGCGGTTACGAGCCGAATGGCAGCCCCGGGCGCGATGGCGTGGGTCCACTCGACGTCCATTGTCGCTTCTTCGGCCCAGGCCAACTCTTCGGCGTTGTTCAGGCCGGAAGCAGGAAACGGCGTCGGCTGGATGGTTTGGAAGCTCGCCGCGGTCGCCGGGGGGAGCCCATACAGGTAGTTGAACGAGGCGAAATCATCGTCCATGCTGGGGGAGCCGTACGCGTCCACGATCGCGATGGTTTGGCCAGCGCCGTTATACCCCCCCCTGTAAGCCGTTTCCAGCCCGTAAAACCCGTACACGTCCTGCGGCGCGTAAGCGCAGGCAGCCGTGACTCCGCCGCCGGGAGG